>NZ_JAELTP010000069.1 GCF_016428915.1 Pandoraea sp. ASV26 | reverse complement strand
GCCCTGCTCAGTTCGCTGGAAATCCCGAGAACGCATTTCGTTGGCATTTCGATGGGCGGTGCCGTCGCCCAGCAGGTGGCGCTCGACGCCCCCGAGCGCATCGCCAGCCTGACGCTGATCGACACCACCGCGGGCTACGGCGACGCCGATGCGAAGCTATTTCTGGCGCGCGCCGCCCAGGCCCGTGAGCGCGGAATGAAGGACCTCGCCGACGGCACGCTGGCGCGCTGGCTTGGCGAACGCTTCCGCAAACGCCATCCCGAGCAGGCCGAACGCATTCGGGCACTCGTGGCGAGCGCCCATCCGGAAGGCTTTGCCGCGTCGTGCGAAGCGCTGGCGGCGTTCGATGTGCGAACCCGGTTGTCGGAGATCGACGCGCCGACGCTGGTGCTGGTCGGGGAAAATGATCCCTCGACCCCACCGGCCATGTCCCGGGATCTGGCCAATGGCATCAAGGACGCCCGGCTGGAGGTCGTGCCCGACGCGGCGCATCTGCCGATCGTCGAGCAGAAACAGTTCGTAACCAATGCCCTTGCAACATTTTTGCAGGGCGCCGCCTCTAACGTCTGAAACCTGCAACTCGCGGGCCCTGAAACGGGACCTTTGACAAGGAGAGCAAAAGACCATTGAATTCGTCAGCCGGTGTGCCGATAAGCGAATCATGGGGCACTGCCTCTTGAAATCGCGCCGCGTCGCCCCTATGTGGGTTATCAAGGACCATGCAGGAACACCAGGAGAGTTGCCATGCTCATGATTTACAACAGCCCGAACTATTGTGTCGTGGAGTTTTCCGCTGATAACGGGAATCACTCACTGTCTGCTGGCGGCTATGAAATCGTGGACAAAACCGCTGGCCGCGAGATTTTCCTCGACGGCACGCTTGCCCGGCAATTCCGTGAAGAAGTGCAGAAGTTGATCGCTTCCGAGCCGTCCGAGGATGAAGTCGATGAATTCCTCGGTCAGTTCGATAACTTCATGACGAACCCGGTCGTGCTCCACTGACGCCAACACCGTTCGCGGTGCCGTCACACAAAAAACCCTCGTCGCAGCGAGGGTTTTTTCATGGCGCGGAAGCTTGACGCAATGTCAGGCCCGCTGTCAGGCCCGCTGTCAGCCCTTTACGTCACCTCATTCCCCCATTCCCTCATTCCTTAGTCCCTGCCCGCACGGCGATCAGCACTGCTCCCACGGCAACCCGTCGAAGCGCCAGCCGTTCACCGCGTTGCGGTGACGGGTCGCATCCAGATCGCCCTCGAAGCCGTGCAGTACCCCATAGACATTGCGAAAGCCCGCCGCCTCGAGCGCCTCGCCGGCCGCCGCGCTGCGGTTGCCGCTTCGGCAGATCAGCATCACCGGCCGCTCGCCGCCCGCGCCGGCAAGCTTGCGAACGCTCGGCACGAAGTGTGGATTGATCTCCCAGTCCGGGCCGTCGTTCCAGGCCACATGGATCGCCCCGGCCGGGTGGCCGACGAACAGATACTCCATCTCGCTGCGGCAGTCGACGAACAGGGCGTTGGCGTTGGCTTGCAGAAACTGGTGGGCAGCGCTCGGGAGCAGGAATTCCATAGGGTTGGCAAAAGAAGTTGAAAACGGCGCGACGTGCGCGTCGTGCAATGGCGCCGGCGGCCCGGCAGGCGGCGGCGCGCAGGCGACAGGCCCGATAACCATTACAATTATAGGTTTTCCGGCCACTCCAAGGCGACGCCCGTCATGACCATCGCAACCCCATCCGCCGCACCGACCACGGCCCAGGCCCCCGTGCAGACCCGCTACACGCGTGGTCAGGCGCTGCCTGCGCTGCTCGAATCGCGCATCCTGATTCTGGACGGCGCCATGGGGACGATGATCCAGCAGTACAAGCTGGACGAAGCGCAATACCGCGGCGAGCGCTTTGCCGACTTCCCGCACGACGTCAAGGGCAACAACGAGTTGCTCTCGCTCACGCGCCCGGACGTCATCAGCGAGATTCACCGCCAGTACCTCGCCGCCGGCGCCGATATCCTCGAGACGAACACCTTCGGGGCAACGACGATCGCGCAGGGCGACTATCACATGGAACATCTGGCCGACGAGATGAACCGCGAGTCGGCGCGTCTGGCGCGCGAAGCCTGTGAGGCGTTCAGCACGCCCGAGAAGCCGCGCTTTGCCGCCGGCGCCATCGGCCCGACGCCCAAGACCGCGAGCATCAGCCCGGACGTAAACGATCCTGGCGCACGCAACGTCGACTTCGACCAACTGCGCGACGCCTATTACGCGCAGGCCAAAGCGCTGCTCGAAGGCGGCGTCGACCTGTTCCTCGTCGAGACGATCTTCGATACGCTCAACGCCAAGGCCGCGCTCTTCGCCATCGACGAACTGTTCGAAGACACCGGCGAAGTGCTGCCCATCATGATCTCGGGCACCGTCACCGATGCCTCGGGACGCATTCTGTCCGGCCAGACGGTCGAGGCCTTCTGGAATTCGCTGCGTCACGCCCGCCCGCTCACGTTCGGCCTGAACTGCGCGCTCGGCGCAACGCTCATGCGTCCGTACATCGCCGAGCTGGCCAAGCTGTGCAACACGTACGTGTCGGTCTACCCGAACGCCGGCCTGCCGAACCCGATGAGCGACACCGGTTTCGATGAGACGCCGGACGTGACCTCGCGCCTGCTCAAGGAATTCGCACAGGCCGGCCTCGTGAACCTGGCAGGCGGCTGCTGCGGCACCACCCCGGCGCACATTGCCGAGATCGCCAAGGCGCTGGCAAACGTGAAGCCGCGCCGCTGGCCGTCGCAGTATCGCAATGCCGATCGCGACGACGCCAGCGATACCAGCGACCTGTAACGCGCGACCGTCTGCCCGACGACACCACGACCGATTGCAAGAAGCCCGGCGCGCCGCGATCGCCAAGCCCGGCGCGCCAACCACTGAACGGATTGCCCCATGAGCCAAACGCCCTTCCTGAAGCCTGTTGAGCCTGTCGCGCCAGTGCAGCCGATGCGCCTGTCCGGCCTCGAGCCTTTCAACATCGGCGAGGGCACGCTTTTCGTGAACGTCGGCGAGCGTACCAACGTCACGGGTTCCAAAGCGTTCGCGCGCATGATCCTGAACGGCCAGTTCGATGAAGCGCTCGCGGTCGCGCGCCAGCAGGTCGAGAATGGCGCGCAGGTCATCGACATCAACATGGACGAGGCCATGCTCGACTCCAAGGCGGCGATGGTGCGCTTCCTGAACCTGATCGCCTCCGAGCCGGACATTGCGCGCGTGCCGATCATGATCGACTCGTCGAAGTGGGAAGTGATCGAGGCGGGGCTGAAGTGCGTGCAGGGCAAGGCCATTGTCAACTCGATCTCGCTCAAGGAAGGCCACGAAGCGTTCGTGCATCACGCCAAGCGCATTCGCCGCTATGGCGCCGCTGCCGTGGTCATGGCCTTCGACGAACAGGGGCAGGCCGACACCTACGCGCGCAAGATCCAGATCTGCGAGCGCAGCTATCGCGTGCTCGTCGACGAAGTGGGCTTCCCGCCGGAAGACATCATCTTCGACCCGAACATCTTCGCGGTGGCCACCGGCATCGAAGAGCACAACAACTACGCGGTCGACTTCATCAACGCCACGCGCTGGATCAAGCAGAACCTGCCCGGCGCGAAGATCAGCGGCGGCGTATCGAACGTCTCGTTCTCGTTTCGCGGCAATGACCTCGTGCGCGAAGCGATTCACACCGTGTTCCTGTACCACGCGATTCAGGCGGGCATGGACATGGGCATCGTCAACGCCGGTCAGCTCGGCGTGTACGAGAACCTCGACCCCGAACTGCGCGAGCGCGTCGAAGACGTGGTGCTCAACCGCCGCGAAGACGGTACCGAGCGTCTGCTGGAAATCGCCGACCGCTTCAAGGGCGGCGCGCAAAAGCGCGAAGAGAATCTGGAGTGGCGCAACCAGCCGGTCGAAGCGCGTCTTGCGCACGCGCTGGTGCACGGCATCACGAACTTCATCGTCGAAGACACCGAGGAAGTGCGTCAGAAGATCCATGCAGCGGGCGGTCGTCCGATTCAGGTGATCGAAGGCCCGCTCATGGACGGCATGAACGTCGTGGGCGATCTGTTCGGTGCGGGCAAGATGTTCCTGCCGCAGGTCGTGAAGAGCGCACGCGTGATGAAGCAGGCTGTGGCACATCTGGTGCCGTTCATCGAGGAAGAAAAGGCGCGCATGGCCGCGGCCGGTGAAGACGTTCGCCCGAAGGGCAAGATCGTGATCGCCACGGTCAAGGGCGACGTGCACGACATCGGCAAGAACATCGTGACCGTGGTACTTCAGTGCAATAACTTCGAAGTCGTCAACATGGGCGTGATGGTGCCTTGCGCCGAGATCCTCGCCAAGGCGAAGGAAGAAGGTGCCGACATCATCGGCCTGTCGGGCCTCATTACGCCAAGCCTCGAAGAGATGTCGTACGTCGCCTCGGAAATGCAGCGCGACGAGTACTTCCGCCTGCGCAACATTCCGCTGCTCATCGGCGGTGCGACGACCTCGCGCGTGCACACCGCCGTGAAGATCGCGCCGCACTACGATGGCCCGGTGATCTACGTGCCGGACGCCTCGCGCTCCGTGTCGGTCGCCTCGAACCTGCTGTCGGACGACGCCGCCGAGCGCTACCTCGCAGAGGTCAAGGCGGATTACGAACGCGTGCGTCAGCAGCACGCGAATCGCAAGGCCACGCCGATGGTCTCGCTCGCGACTGCGCGTCAGAACAAGTTCAAAGTCGACTGGTCGACGTACGTTCCGCCCAAGCCGAAGTTCATCGGCCGGCGCGTGTTCAAGAACTACGATCTCGCCGAGCTGGCGGAATTCATCGACTGGGGCCCGTTCTTCCAGACATGGGACCTCGCAGGCCCCTACCCGGCGATTCTGAACGACGAGATCGTCGGCGACTCGGCACGGCGTGTCTTCGCCGACGGCAAAGCGATGCTGGACCGTCTGATCAAGGGCCGCTGGCTGACGGCCAACGGCGTGATCGCGCTGCTGCCCGCCAACGTGGTCGGCGACGACGACGTCGAGATCTATACCGACGAATCGCGCTCGGAAGTGGCCTTCACCTGGCACAACCTGCGGCAGCAAAGCGAGCGTCCCGTCGTGGATGGCGTGCGCCGCCCGAACCGCTCGCTGGCAGACTTCATCGCGCCCAAGGACAGCGGCGTAGCCGACTACATCGGCATGTTCGCCGTCACGGCAGGGCTGGGTGTCGACGCCAAGGAAGCCAGCTTCCTCGCAAACCACGACGACTACAGCGCGATCATGCTCAAGGCCCTCGCGGACCGTCTGGCCGAGGCGTTCGCCGAGTGCATGCACGCGCGTGTACGTCGCGACTTCTGGGGCTACGCGAGCGGCGAACAGCTCGGTAACGACGACCTCATCAAGGAAGCCTACGTCGGCATTCGCCCGGCACCAGGCTATCCGGCCTGCCCGGAGCACTCCGTCAAGGGTCCGATGTTCAAATACCTGCAAGCCCACGAGATCAACATGAGCGTGACCGAGTCGCTCGCCATGCTGCCCGCCGCGAGCGTCTCGGGGTTCTATCTGTCGCATCCGGACAGCACGTACTTCAGCGTCGGCAAGATCGGCCCCGATCAGGTCGAAGACTTCATGGAACGTGCCAACGTGGACGAGGCGACCGCCCGGCGCCTGCTCGCACCGCAACTCTCGTAGAAACATCCGGGCGCGCGGGGCAGTGAGCGGTACGGCTACCGCGCGCCGGATCCGGATGCCATAATCGCGGCGGCGCACCCACGCAGCGACGCGGCGATCGTGGCAACTGGACGGGTGACGCGGCAGACCCGCCGTCTGCCGTCTCCGGTGTCATGTGCCTGTCGCAACCGAAGCGTAGTGTCCCGTCCGTTCGGGCCGATCCGACCGATCGGATCCCAAGCCACCGGCCCCCTGCCACGTGTCATACCCCGGCCGGCTCACTTCGAGACGTTTCATGCACGCACTGCAAAGCATCCAGAATTTCCAGCTCCTTCCGCTGCTCAACACCGCCGTCGCGCTATTCGTCGCCTTCGTGCTGGGCACGATCATCGGCGTGGAACGGCAGGTCCGCCAACGTACCGCCGGCTTGCGAACCAACGTCCTCGTGGCCGTGGGCGCCGCTGCCTTCGTCGATTTATCGATGCGGCTCATGCCGGGCGATACCCGCGTGATTGCCTACGTGGTGTCGGGTGTCGGCTTCCTCGGCGCGGGCGCGATCATGAAGGACGGCGCGTCCGTGCGCGGGCTGAATACCGCCGCCACGCTCTGGGGCTCGGCCGCTGTCGGGGCCGCCGCCGGCGCGGGCCTGCTCGTCGAAGCGATCGTTGTCGCAGCCTTCGTGCTCGCCGCCAATACGCTGTTGCGCCCCGTCGTGAACCGCATCAACCGGGCGCCGATCAACGAGGCGACGTCGGAGGCGACTTACGCGCTGTCCGTCATCTGCGCACGTACCACGCAGCGCGACGTGCTCGACAAGGTGGAAGCCTGGCTCGAAGCATCGAACTACCCGGTGCGTGCCCTGGACATTCATCCGTTCGGCGAAGCGGAAGTCGAGATCGAGGCGCTGCTGTTGCCCACGGCCGTCAAGGCCGGCGAACTCGACGCGCTCACCGATCATCTCGAAACACTGCCCGGTGTGAATCAGGTGTTCTGGTCAAGCCGTTCGGATGACTAACGGTGCGATGACAGACGCAGGGAAAAAGCTGAATTACAAACGATTACAAAGCCTTACAGCACCGTAGGCTGCGGCTTCATAGACTGGAATCTCACTAACGCAAGTGATGCCTGCACGGCAGATGTTCCTGACGTGTGCAGCGCAAAACCAAGGAGTCCATCTGATGAAGAAGCTGATTATTTCCGTCGCTGCCCTGACCCTCGCCGGTGCTTCGGCACTGAGTTTCGCTCAAGGTGCGGGGGGCGGCGGTGCCGGCGCCGGCGGCGGTACCACGACGGACCCGTCGACGCCGATGCCGAGCCAGGCGTCGCCGAACTCGCGCCAGGCCCCGACGCCGAGCGCCCAAACGATGACGCCGTCAAACCCGCATCCGAACTCGAAGGCGCAGCAGCCGCGTCACAGCACCAAGAAGACCCCGAACAATGGCAATACGGGCAACGGTGCGACGAATGCGCCGGATAACGCGCCGGGCAAGGCACAGTAATTCCGCTACCGTCCGACGCCGCAGCTCGGCATTCAGGCATCGGTACCGCCAGGGTTCACGGCCCGCAAGGTCAGGGCCGAACCTGACATCCTCGCCCGGAGGGCACCCGTTTCCAGCGGACGAAAAAAAAGCAGGCCCGCGATTTGCGGCCTGCTTTTTTCGTTTCCCACACGACCCACACGAGGACGTTGTGGCAAGTCCTGTCGGGCGACTCGCGTCGACGACTCAGCGATTGCTGACTTCCCACATGACAGCGACTTTTTCCTTTTGGGACTCACGCAGCATGTCGAGCAGCGGATAGGCTCGTTGGGCCAGACGCAGACGATCGTCTTCGTCGCGCTCGTCCGACTTCTTGCCCTCGCTTTCCTTCTTCGCAGCGGCCTTGTCCTCGGCAATGGCGGCCTCGAGCTTTGCGATGGCCTCTTCCATTTCGTCTTCGCCGATCGCACCCCGCTCGCCGAGTTTCTTGCCGACGAGCCCGAGCAGAAACTGCGCAAGATTCTCCAGCATGGTGATCGTGGGCGAGGCGTGCGACTTGAACGTTACCAGCATAGTTGTCTCCCTGTTCGCGTTATCACCACCGCCGCCCACGCGCTTGTCACGCAACGAGAGGGGCCGGCGGGTACCGTGACTTCATCATACACCTGTTAAAATCCGTTGCTAACGATTCAACTGCCTGTCCGGACGCGTCCGGACGCACCCGAAACACCCGCCCATGCTACCCGCCCAAAAGAATGCTCTCGTCGCGCTGATCGGCGACGTCGTCGCCGGTTTGATGCCCGCAGACGGCACCGCGCCTGTCATCCTGCTCGAACGCCCTAAAGTCGCCGCTCACGGCGATCTGGCCTGTAACGTGGCAATGCAACTCGCCAAGCCGCTGCGCGCCAATCCGCGCGAGCTGGCGCAGAAGATTGCCGACGCCATCCTCGCCGACACCCGCGCGAAGGGTCTCGTCGATGCCGTCGAGATCGCCGGTCCCGGCTTTATCAACCTGCGCCTGGCCAATACCGCCAAGCAATCGGTCGCGCGCGCGATCCTGACCGAGGGCGCGGCCTTCGGCCGCCGCGCCGCCGGCAACGACGCCGCCCCGGTACTCGTCGAGTTCGTCTCGGCCAACCCGACCGGCCCGTTGCATGTGGGTCACGGCCGTCAGGCCGCGCTCGGCGACACGATCTCGGCATTGCTGCAAACGCAGGGCCGCCCGGTCCATCGCGAGTTCTACTACAACGACGCCGGCGTGCAGATCCAGACGCTCGCGACCTCGGTGCAGGCGCGTGCGCGCGGCTTCAAGCCGGGTGACGCCGAGTGGCCGGAGTCGGCCTACAACGGCGACTATATCGGCGATATTGCGCAGGACTTCCTCGCCGGCAAGACCGTGCAGGCGTCCGACGGCGCGCCCGTCACCGGCAGCGGCGACATCGAGGACATCGACTCGATCCGCGCGTTCGCCGTGGCGTATCTGCGCCGCGAGCAGGACATCGATCTGCAAACGTTCGGCGTCATTTTCGATCAGTACTACCTCGAATCGTCGCTGTACGCCGACGGCAGCGTCGAGCGCACGGTGCAGGCGCTCATCGACGCCGGCGTCACGTACGAACAGGAAGGCGCGCTGTGGCTGCGCACGACCGACTACGGCGACGACAAGGACCGCGTGATGCGCAAGTCCGACGGCACGTACACGTACTTCGTGCCGGACGTCGCCTATCACACGCGCAAATGGGACCGCGGCTTCCATCAGGTCATCAACGTGCAGGGCTCGGACCACCACGGCACCATCGCCCGGGTACGCGCCGGCCTGCAAGCACTGGGCATCGGCATTCCGAAGGGCTATCCCGACTACGTGCTGCACAAGATGGTCACCGTGATGCGTAACGGCGAAGAGGTGAAGATCTCCAAGCGCGCAGGCAGCTACGTGACCGTGCGCGACCTGATCGAATGGTCGGGCGGCATTACGGCAGAAACGCCGGTAACGGACCCCACCGAGCGTGAAGACGCCCTGCGTCGTGGTCGCGATGCCGTGCGTTTCTTCTTAATTTCGCGCAAGGCAGACACCGAATTCGTGTTCGACGTGGATCTCGCACTCAAGCAGAACGACGAAAACCCGGTGTATTACGTCCAGTACGCACACGCGCGCATCTGCTCGATCCTCACGCAATGGGGGGGCGACGAAGCCCAACTGGTCAGCGCCGACCTCGCACCGCTCGACAGCGAACGCGCGCTCGCATTGCTCCAGTTGCTCGCCGAGTACCCGGACATGCTCACACGCGCCGCAGAGGAACTGGCACCGCACGCCGTGGCCTTCTATCTGCGGGATCTGGCGGGCGCGTTCCACTCCTTCTACAACGCCGATCGCGTACTGGTCGACGACGAAACCGTGAAGCATGCGCGTCTGGCGCTGCTCGCGGCAACGCGTCAGGTGCTGCGCAACGGCCTTGCCGTGCTGGGCGTGTCTGCCCCGGCCAAGATGTAAGCCCTGGCAAGGTCTGGTCACGCCATTTACCCAACCCTTCCGAACGGCAAACGCGTCGGAACTCTGTAAGGACGGAATCGACTCGATGGCAAACACACGTCGACCACCCCGCCAGCGGGGCGGTACTTTTCTGGGCATCGTGCTCGGCCTGATCGTTGGGCTGGCCGTTGCCGTCGTCGTTGCGCTCTACATCACGAAGACGCCGACCCCGTTCGTGGAGAAGACGCCGCCGCGTCCGGCCGAGAATTCGCCGGCCGCGCAAGCGCCCGATCCGAACAAGGCGCTCCAGCCGCGTACGCCGCTGCCTGGCGCGGCGTCGGCCCCTGCCACGCCGGAAGCGGACTCGCAGGCCGTGACGTCGCCGCTCGTGCCGGGCACGCAGGTCGCACCGGCCACGCCGCCGGTGGCCTCTGCCCCGACGGCCCCCGCCACGCAGCCCGCCCAGACGAAGCCGTCGCCGGCCGACATTCTCAACGGACGCTCGACAGTACCGGTGGCCCCACCGACCACGCCGCCCGCCAGCGCAACGGATAACGCCAACACGGGTTACTACCTGCAAGTTGGCGCGTTCAAGTCGCAAAACGACGCCGAGCAACTGCGCGCGAAGCTGACCCTCTCGGGCTTCGATGCCAAGGTCACGCAACGCGACGCGAACGGTCTGACGCTCTACCGCGTGCGCCTCGGCCCGTATGGCAAGCTCGACGAAATGAACCATGTGCGTCAACGCTTGCAGGATGGCGGCTACGACACTGCGGTGATCCGTTTCACGAAGCAATGAACGCAAAAGGCGTTGCACGACAGTGCAGCGCCTTTTGTTTCTCCCCCCGAAACAATCGCACTCCGCGAGCAGGAACGCGGAAAAAAACGCATCATTCGGGAGGATCCGGCATCGCCGGGCCGTTGAACCTGGCAGCCCATCGCCGGTCATACGCACTGGCTAATTTGTCCGAATCCGGGATATGGTTTCGCAGGAGCGCCGCTCAACCGATTGCTGGCGCGTCTGCTTCACTCCTAAACAACGATCATGAAAAAACTTCTTGGTGCCGTTCTGATTTCTTTCGGTTTCCTCTCCGGTGCGGCCTCGGCGTCGCCCGAAGCACCGGTCGCGGGGACCGACTATCTGGTGTTGCCGCAGGCACAGCCCACGTCGGCTGGCGCGGGAAAAATCGAAGTGACCGAATTCTTCTGGTACGGCTGCCCGCATTGCAACGCGCTTGAGCCGTCGCTCGAAGCGTGGGTGAAGAAGCAGGGCAAGGATGTCGTGTTCAAGCGCGTGCCGGTCGCCTTCCAGGACCGCTTCGAGCCGCACACCCGCATGTTCTACGCATTGACCGCACTGGGCCGCGAAGGCGAACTCACGCCGAAGGTCTTCAACGAAATTCACGTCAAGCACAACTACCTGCTGACGGCGCAGACCCAAGCCGACTTCCTCGCGCAGTTCGGCATCGACAAGCAGAAGTACATGGACGCCTATAACGGCTTCTCGACGCAAGCCAACGTGAAGACGGCCAACAAGACGTGGCAGGACTACAAGATCGACGGCGTGCCGACGATCGCGATCCAGGGCAAGTACCTGGTCTCGCCGGCCACGTCGGGCGACGCGCTGCAAAAGGCCGGCAAGCCGGCCACGACCGAACAGCAGACGTTCGATGCGGCGCTCAAGACGGCCGACTCGATCATCAACCAGATCCGCGCGAAGAAGCTGTAAGCTTCGCCACCCCCAAAGCCCGGCCCCGGCCGGGCTTTTGCGTTACATGGCCACACACACGACATCACCGAAAGTCTTCATCACGGGCGCCTCGAGCGGATTGGGCGAAGCGCTCGCGCGTCACTATGCCGCCGAGGGCGCGATCCTCGCACTGGTGGGCCGGCGCGGTGACAAGCTCACCGAGCTTGCCGCCACACTGCCCCATCCGCACGCGGTGCATTGCTATGCGCTCGACGTAAGAGACTCGCTCGCGCTGCGCGCGGCCGCCGCAGACTTCATGTCGCGCCACGGTGTGCCGGACATCGTGATTGCCAATGCGGGCATCAGCCATGGCGTGAATACGGAAGACGCGGGCGATCTGCCGCACTTCGCATCGGTGATGGATACCAACTGGATGGCGATGGTCGCCACCTTCAGCCCATTCGTCGCGCCGATGCGCGAACGCAAGCGCGGCACGCTCGTGGGCATCGGCAGTGTGGCCGGCGTGCGCGGGCTGCCGGGGCATGGCGCCTACAGCGCGTCGAAGGCGGCGGCGATGACCTATCTGGAAAGCTTGAGAGTGGAATTGCGCGCCGACAAGGTCGCTGTCGTGACGATTGCCCCGGGCTACATCCGCACGCCAATGACCGACGGCAATCCGTTCCCGATGCCTTTCCTGATGGACTCGGACAAGTTCGCGCGCAAGGCGGCCGCCGCGATTGCGCGTCGCAAGCGCTTCACGGTGCTGCCTTGGCCGATGGGCATCGTGGCCTGCGCCATGCGGTGCCTGCCACGCTGGCTCTACGACATGCTCTTCGCCCACGCGCCGCGCAAGCCGCGACTGTCGGAGCGCAAGGCGAAAGGCAACGCCGCGGCCACCCCGAACACGCCGGACACCCCAGACACGCCGTCAGACAAGCCATCGAACGGCGCCGCATAGCCGGCCTTGCGAGGATATGCCCCAATTTTCGGGGTGAACCGGGGGCAAACCGTGAGAGGCACGTTACAGTGCCCCAAATTTCTCACGCGCGACGTCCCCATGAACGCCATGTCAACGCAAGCCGTGTCACGCGCTTGCCCCACTCGCGGCGTCGCCATCCCTCGGCGCATCGCCCTTTTTCTCGTTCTGCCGCTCGCATTCGTGCTTTCCGGATGCGCCGTGATGGACCCCGGCAACTGGCAAGTCGTCGGCCCGCCGGAATCGTATGTCCGGCCCGCGCCCGTCATCGTCGCGCCTGCGCCGACCGTTGTGACGCCCGCGCCGATCATCATCACGCCCGCCCCCACGCTCATTACACCGGCACCCGCGATCATTGCGCCTCGCCCGCCCGTTCTGATCGGACCGGCGCAGCCTTACGTCGTCGTGCCGCAGCCCCGGCCGCGCACGTCACGCGATACCGCGCATTTTCTGAGAGAGAAATGCTATCTCGAGAAGGGCGGCTGCTACACCACCGAGTATCAGCAAGGCTACGAATTCAACCCGTACACCGGCGGGTGGGACTGGGTCGGCCAACGTGACTACCGCTGGAAAGGCAGCCGCGGGAATCGCTGAGCGACGTCGAAAGTCGCCGGGCGTCATTGACGTTCACTGAGAGCGCCGTACCCGCTCCCCTCGCCTGAAATCCCGCTGCCTGCCGGGGTTGCCCGGAATTTTGACCCGTTGTGGTGCATTGCAAACCTGCGCTAGAGTGCTTGTGTAACTTGAATAGAGGTACACACGACGTTAAACCGGATTTGCCGCCATAACGCGGGCGTATGCCAAACGTGTTGCATCGCATAACGATCCGACTGCGGCACTCCCAACCAAGCAGGAGTGGCATATGCAAGCAACCCCTACCGGCGCGCCGGTCATCGATCCGGCGCTGCGGCGCAAGGCCGTGATCGGTTCCACGCTGGGCAATGCATTCGAGTGGTTCGACTTCACGGTGTACGGTCTTTTCGCCGTCGTCATTGCAAAGCTCTTCTTCCCCGCAGAAAACGATACGAACTCGCTGCTCGCGAGTGTGGCGTCGCTTGGCGTGGCGTTCTTCTTCCGTCCCATCGGCGGTCTCGCGTTCGGCTTGTACGCCGACCATGCCGGCCGAAAGTCGGCACTCTCGGTCATGGTGCTGCTCATGGCGCTGGGCACGGGGCTGATCGGCATTGCCCCGACGTACGCGACCATCGGCTTCGCAGCACCTATGCTGATCCTGCTCGCGCGGGTGATTCAGGGCTTCTCGGCGGGCGGTGAATTCGGCGGCTCGACGGCCATGCTCATCGAGTTCGCACCGCCGAATCTGCGCGGCTTCTACGGCAGTTTCCAGATGTGCTCGCAGGCATTGGCCGTGGCGCTCGCCGGCCTTTGCGCGTATGCGCTCAACACGGGGCTGACGAAGGAAGCGCTCGAATCGTGGGGCTGGCGTCTGCCCTTCCTGTTCGGGATTCTCATCGGGCCGGTGGGCTTCTACATTCGACGTCGCATGACGGAGTCGCCGGAATTCCTGGCCTACGCCGCCGCGCGTGAACCGACCCGCCGCACGCCGCTCGCCGACGTCTTCTCGAATCACTACCGTTCGCTGCTCGCGGGCTTCGGCCTGACGGTTGCGGCAACGACGTCGTTCTACGTCACGCTGATCTACACGCCGATCTACGCCGTCAAGCAGTTGGGGTTGACGCAGGGCACCGCGAGCCTGTCGACGTTCATCGCCGCCATTCTGATCGCCGTGATGTGTCCGCTCACGGGGTGGATTTCGGATCGCGTCGGCCGCAAGCCGCTGATTCTGCTGTTCGTGCTGCTCTACGGTCTGGTGTCGTTCTGGATGTTCACGCGCCTGCACGGTTCGCCGTCGATGGCCAATATGCTGCTCGCACAGATTCTGCCGGCCATCTGCATGGGCTTTGTGTGGGGCGCTTTCCCGACGGCGGTCACGGAAGTGTTCCCGGTCGGCGTGCGCTCGACGGGCGTGTCGATTCTCTACAACGTTTCGGTGATGCTGTTCGGCGGCCTCGCGCCGTTCTGGATCACGTATCTGATCAAGGCGACGCAAAACCCGCTGGCCCCGGCGTATTACATTCTGCTGACCGTGGCGATCAGCCTGCTGACGTACGGCCTGCTGGGCCGCGAAGGCCGGCATATTCCGGCGTTGGTGCAGCACGTCTGACGGCTGACGTCCGGCTCGCGACGTCATGAAAAATGCCCCGGTGACACCCGCCACCGGGGCATTTTCATTGCTGCCGAATCAGATGGGGCTCAGGCAGGAGAAAAGCGCCACACGCCCGTCGCATCGCGCTCACGCTTGAGTTCGCCCGCACGCCAGAGCATGTGCAAATGCGCGAGCGCTTCGCCCATGGCGAAGGTGGTCTGATGCGCATCGAGCTTGCGATGGAACATGATGGGCACGATATCGCCTGCGCTTTGCGGCGAGCGCGCGCACGCCTCGCGCACTTCCTGCAACCGCGCGGCGTGATGATCGCGCAGTTGGCGGATGCGGGTGTGCAAGCCGGTAAACGGCCGGCCGTGCGAGGGCAGCACGAGGCAGTCGGCGGGCAGATCGAGGTACACGCCCAGTGAGTCGAGGAACAGTTGCAGCGAGTTGGCTTCGGGTTCGATGTCGAACACGCTGACGTTGGTCGAGATGCGCGGCAGCACCATGTCGCCGGAGATCAGTACGTTGTGCTGTTCGGAGTACAGCGCCATGTGCTCCGGCGAGTGACCGTAGCCCGCGATCAGACGCCAGTCGCTGCCGCCGATGCGCAACGATTCGCCATCGCGCAAACGGAAGAAACGCGACGGCACCTCAGGCACGAGGTCGCTGAAGTACGTCTTGCGGTTACGGATCTGGTCGATCATGGCTTCGTCGGCGAGGCCATGCGAGATGAAATGCGACACGGCGAAATCGCCACCGGCATTGGCTGCGTTGTTGTTGTCGCCGCCCGATATGAGACGACCCCACGCGTAGTCGCCCAGCGACATGGCAAGCCGGGCGTCCCAGCGTTGCTTGTCACCCCCCTTGCAGATCCAGTGCGCGAGGCCGAGGTGATCGGGGTGGCAGTGCGTGACGACCACACGCAGCACCGGCTCGCCGCCCAGCGCGCTGTCGAACACTGCCTCCCAATACGCCTTGATCTGCGGATGCGTGATGCCGCAATCGACAACCGTCCAGCCTTTGACGCCGTCCACCTCATCGCGCAGCAGCCACAGGTTGATGTGGTCGAGTACGAACGGCAGCGGCATGCGCACCCAGAAGACGCCCGGCACGACTTCGTGCACGGTGCCGCCGTCGGGCAGGAAATCGCCAAGCGGATAGTTCAGTTGTTGTTCAAGGGCATTCACGGGGGCCACGCTCCAGATGGGCTTGTTCTCTTGTTGTCAGGCTAACGCCGTCACCGATTGCATACGATGCCAGTTGACGCTAACGTAAACGGCAATTCTATCTGCAATGGTAAGCACCTGCTTAACCCGATGCTCACATACACGATCACCGACCTCGCCCGCGAGTTCGACATCACGCCCCGCGCGATCCGCTTCTATGAGGATCAGGGTTTGCTCACGCCGGCCCGCGAAGGTCCTGGCGGACGTCATCGCGTCTACACCGGTCAGGATCGCACCCGCCTGAAGCTCACGCTGCGCGGCAAGCGTCTTGGTCTCACGCTCTCGGAGATCAAGACGATTCTCGATCTCTACGAGTCGCCCAAGGATACGGTGCCCCAGCTCAAGGTGTTTCTCGAGACGCTCTCGCAACACCGGCAAGTGCTCGAGCAGCAACTCGAAGACCTTCACGCCACACTCGACGAAGTCTCGCAACACGAAGCCCAATGCCTTTCGTTGCTCGAAGCGGCAGGTGAGGCGGCACCGCCCTCTATCGCCCGGCGCACGAAAGCCGCTGCCGCGTCGCACTGATTTACGGCGCACGGCACCTCCCCCGGCTTCCCCTGCCCGCTGACGGGTGCTCGCCCGGCGCAGCGGGGGGCTTCCCTTCCGAGATTCCCCGTATTCGACTCAGGAAAGCCCTTACTTTACGTTAACGTAAACGTAAAGTAGTATCTCTGGACTTAGCCTTGTCAGCTCTTGTGCCTCCATCATGGTCAACGCTCCTGCCTCTCACGCTGCACCGCTCGACGACGCCGTCGCCGCGAAAATTCGCGCCAGCTTTGACAAACAGGGCGTGATGACCCACTGGGGTGCGCACATCTCGCATCTTGCCGACGGTCACTGCGAAATCTCGCTGCCGTTCTCGGACAAGGTCAATCAGCAGCTCGGCTATTTCCACGGCGGCGTGATCGGCGCGATCGCCGACTCGGCGGGCGGTTACGCCGGTTACACCCGCATCTCGCCGGATCAGGAACTGGTCACGGCGGAATACAAACTGAACATTCTGGCGCCCGGCAAGGGCGATACACTGGTCGGACGCGGTCAGGTCGTGAAATCCGGACGCACGCTCATCGTCGCCACCGCCGAACTGTTCGTCGTCGACAACGGCAAATGGACGCTGTGCGCCCTGATGCAGCAAACGCTGTTCGTGCTGGCGCCTACAGCACCCGCAGCGCCCACGACCCGTTAAGCGCCGCCGCGCCCGATTGACCGAATCAACGCTTCTCGAAACACCATCGAACATAAGCGCGGGCGAACCGCCACGCGCCACCCTCAGGAGACTGTGTCATGACTACGTTGCCCGGCCTCAATTTCATGCTCGGCGAAGACCTCGACATGCTGCGCGAATCGGTCGCGAACTTCGCGTCCAAGGAAATCGCGCCGCGCGCGGGCGAAGTCGACCGCACGGACCAGTTCCCGATGGATCTCTGGCGCAAGATGGGCGAGCTCGGCGTGCTCGGCATGACCGTCTCGGAAGAGTACGGCGGCGCGAACATGGGCTATCTCGCCCACATGATCGCGATGGAAGAAATCTCGCGCGCCTCGGCGTCGGTCGGCCTGTCGTACGGCGCGCACTCGAACCTCTGCGTCAACCAGATTCATCGCAACGGCACCGCGGCGCAAAAGGCGAAGTACCTGCCGAAGCTGGTATCGGGCGAGCACGTCGGCGCGCTCGCCATGAGCGAGCCGAACGCCGGTTCGGACGTCGTCAGCATGAAGCTGCGCGCCGAGAAGCGCGGCGACCGTTTCGTGCTCAACGGCACGAAGATGTGGATCACGAACGGCCCGGATTGCGACACGCTGGTGGTCTACGGCAAGACGGACCCGGAGGCAGGCGCACGCGGCATGACCGCATTCCTGGTGGAAAAGGGCATGAAGGGCTTCTCGGTCGCGCAAAAGCTCGACAAGCTCGGCATGCGCGGCTCGCACACGGGTGAGCTCGTGTTCGAGAACGTGGAAGTGCCGGAAGAGAACGTGCTGGGCCAGGTCGGCGGCGGCGTGAAGGTGCTCATGAGCGGTCTGGACTATGAGCGCGCCGTGCTCGCCGGTGGTCCGCTGGGCATCATGCAGGCCGCCATGGACGTGGTGGTGCCCTACATCCACGACCGCAAGCAGTTCGGCCAGTCGATCGGGGAATTCCAGCTCATTCAGGGCAAGGTCGCCGACATGTACACCATCCTGCAAGCAAGCCGCGCGTATCTGTACGCCGTGGGCCGTCAGCTCGACGCGCTCGGCAGCGATCACGTGCGTCAGGTCCGCAAAGACTGCGCGGGCGTGATTCTCTACACCGCCGAAAAGGCGACGTGGATGGCCGGCGAAGCGATCCAGATTCTGGGCGGCAACGGCTACATCAACGAATACCCGGTCGGCCGCCTGTGGCGCGACGCGAAACTCTATGAGATCGGCGCGGGTACGTCGGAGATCCGCCGCATGCTGATCGGGCGCGAATTGTTCGCGGAGACGATGTAACCCACGGCAATCCAAGACGGACATTCAGGCGCAGGCCGCGGCGCTACAATCCAGCGAGCCAGCAAGGAAACGCCCCTGCGCCTGTCCCGACCGGTATGAATCACTTCCCGAAACTCCTGTCGTCGCAGTTTGCTTTCGACGTCGCCCGCACGATGCTGGACGGCTTCGACAAGCATTACCGCATCTTCCGCGAGGTGTGTGTCGCGGCGCAGACATGTTTCGAGGCCGGCGACTTCGCGGGTATCCAGAAGCTCCAGCGCGATCGCATCGCGTTTTACGACGAGCGCGTGCGCGAATGCATCGTGACGCTCGAAGACGAGTTCGACGCCCAGTCGCTCGACGACGACGTCTGGCCGCAAGTGAAGCTGCACTACATCGGCTTGCTCACCGAGCATCGTCAACCCGAACTGGCGGAGACGTTTTTCAACTCGGTGTGCTGCAAGATCCTGCACCGCTCGTACTTCAACAACCGCTTCATCTTCGTGCGCCCGGCCGTGGCCACGGAGTACATCGAGAACGACGCGCCCGCCGCCAGACCGACCTATCGCGTCTACTACCCGGCGCAGGACGGCATGGCCGCCACGCTCGCGCGCATCGTCACGAATTTTCAGCTCACACGCCCGTTTGCCGACCTCTCGCGCGACGTCGGCTATGTGATGCGCGCCATCGAAGAGGCGTTCGGCGAGTTCGCGCCGGCGCCGAATTTTCAGATTCACGTGCTGGCGTCGCTGTTCTTCCGCAACAAGGCCGCCTATATCGTGGGCCGTATCGTGAATGGCGACGTGACCACGCCGTTCGCCGTGCCGATCACCCACGACGCGAATGGCAAGCTCACGCTCGACACTGTCCTGTTGCGCCGTGACGAACTGCGCGTGGTGTTCAGCTTCACGCACGCGTACTTCATCGTCGACATGGAAGTGCCGTCGGCCTACGTGCAGTTCCTGCGCACCCTCATGCCGAGCAAGCCCAAGGCTGAGATCTACACGTCGGTCGGGCTGCAAAAGCACGGCAAGAATCTGTTCTACCGCGATTTTCTGCATCACCTGAAGCATTCGAGCGACAAGTTCGTGCGCGCGCCGGGCATTCCCGGTCTGGTGATGCTGGTCTTCACGCTGCCCTCGTATCCGTACGTCTTCAAGCTGATTCGCGAGCACTTCGCGCCGCCCAAGGAGACCACGCGCGAGCAGGTGCAAGCGAAGTATCTGATGGTCAAGCAGCATGACCGCGTCGGGCGCATGGCCGATACGCTGGAGTTCTCGAGCGTGGCCTTCCCGCTCTCGCGCTTCGACGACGCCCTGCTCGCCGAACTGCGCCGCGAAGTGCCGTCGCTCCTCGAAGTCGACGGCGACGCGCTCGTGATCCGCCACTGCTATATCGAGCGCCGCATGACGCCGCTCAATCTGTGGCTCCAGACGGCGTCCGACGCACAGGTCGAGCACGCCATGCGCGAGTATGGCAACGCAGTGAAGGAGCTGATGGCGGCGAACGTGTTCCCGGGCGACATGCTGTACAAGAATTTCGGTGTGACGCGTCATGGCCGGGTGGTTTTCTACGACTACGACGAACTGGAATATCTGACGGATTGCCACATCCGTCGAGTGCCGGAACCGCGTAACGAAGAAGAGGCGATGTCGGGGGAAGTCTGGTACCGTGTAGGCCCGCACGACGTGTTTCCGCAGACGTTTGAGACGTTTCTGACGGGCGATACACGCGTGCGGCACTATCTCAGCCAGCATCATCCGGATTTCTTCGACCCCGGCCTGTGGCAGGACTATCAGGACCGGGTGCGAGCCGGACAGATGCACGACTTCTATCCGTACGATGTCTCGCTGCGTTTCGTCAATCGCTACGGCACCGGCAGCGGTGCCACGAGCGCCCCGCCACGCGCGGCGGCCGCTTGAGCATGCGACATCGCCCAGCACACGACACGCTCGCCGGATGACACGATCATGACCGAAGACAAAGACCAGCCTCTCATTCATCTGCTCGACAACAATCGCGCCTGGGTTGCCAGCGTGAATGCCGAAGATCCCGCATTTTTCGAGCGGCTGTCGAAACTGCAATCCCCGCAATACCTCTGGATCGGCTGCTCCGACTCACGTGTGCCCGCCAACCAGATTACGGGGCTTGCGCCGGGCGAGGTCTTCGTCCACCGCAATATTGCGAACGTTGTCGTGCACAGCGATCTGAACTGCCTGTCGGTGTTGCAGTTCGCCGTCGAGGTGCTCAAGGTCCGCCACATCATGGTGGTCGGCCACTACGGCTGCGGCGGCGTAGGCGCGGCGCTCGACGGCGCGAAGATGGGTCTGGTCGACAACTGGTTGCGCCACGTGCGCGATGTCTACGAGCGTCACGTCGACCAGATCGACGCCCTGCCCTCGCGCGATGCGCGCCACGACCGCCTGTGCGAGCTGAACGCCATCGAACAGGTGGCGAATATCTGCCACACGACGGTATTGCGCGATGCCTGGGCCCGCAATCAATCCGTGACGGTGCATGGCTGGGTGTACGGCCTGCGCGACGGACTGGTGCGCGATCTGCGCATGTCCGTCAACAGCCTCGAGGCGCTGCCGCGCATCTACGAGCGCTGTGTGGCGGCAATGGACGAATTACGTCATCCGCGCGCGTAGGCGATTGGCGCCGTCCGGCTGCGCCGGACACCCCTTCGCCGGGCACGCGGACGATAGCAGGACTGAAGCATTGGATTTTCGGGGGTTGACGCTCCCGTCCTGAAGGACGGACCGCCGGCCCCGCCACCGATTACAGGAGACTGCCATGCAACAAGACCCGATCGTTATCGTTTCCGCTGCCCGCACGCCGATGGGCGGCCTGCAAGGCGTGTTCGGCGATGTCGCCGCGCCGCAACTGGGCGCCGCCGCCATTCGCGCCGCCGTCGAGCGAGCCGGCCTCAAGCCGGAACAGGTCGACGAAGTGGTGATGGGCTGCGTGCTGCCCGCCGGTCAGGGCCAGGCCCCGGCGCGTCAGGCCACGCTCGGCGCCGGCCTGCCGCTCGGCACGGGCGCCACCACCGTCAACAAGATGTGCGGTTCCGGCATGCGCGCCGCGATGTTCGCGCACGACATGCTCGCCGCCGGCAGCGCCGACGTGATCGTCGCCGGTGGCATGGAGAGCATGAGCAACGCGCCCTATCTGCTGCCGAAGGCGCGTGCCGGCATGCGCATGGGACACGGTCAGGTCATCGACCACATGTTCTTCGACGGTCTGGAAGACGCCTACGACAAAGGCCGTCTGATGGGCACCTTCGCCGAGGAATGCGCCGACCGTTACGCGTTCACCCGCGAGGCGCAGGACGCCTTCGCCATCGCCTCGCTGGAGCGCGCCCAGCAGGCCACGAAGGACGGCGCCTTCGCGTGGGAAATCACGCCGGTGACGGTGCCCGGGCGCAAGGGCGACACCGTCGTCGAGCAGGACGAACAGCCGCTCAAGGCCAATCCCGAGAAAATCCCGACCCTCAAGGCGGCCTTTCGCAAGGACGGCACGGTGACGGCCGCCAACTCGTCGTCGATTTCGGACGGCGCCGCCGCGCTCGTCCTCATGCGCGAATCGACGGCCACGCGCCTCGGCCTGACGCCGCTCGCGCGCATTGCCGGTCACAGCACCTTCGCGCAGCAGCCGGGCCTGTTCACGACCGCACCGGTCGGCGCGATGCGCAAACTGTTCGAGAAGACCGGCTGGTCGAGCGGCGACGTCGATCTCTACGAGATCAACGAAGCCTTCGCCGTCGTTGCCATGGCCGCGATGCGCGAGTTCGATCTGCCGCACGAGAAGGTCAACATCCACGGCGGCGCCTGCGCGCTCGGCCACCCGATCGGCGCGTCCGGCGCACGGATTCTGGTCACGCTGCTCGGCGCCCTGCGAAAGACCGGTGGCAAACGCGGCGTCGCCAGCCTGTGTATCGGCGGCGGGGAAGCCACGGCCATGGCCATCGAAATCGTCTGAGCGGCTTGCGCGCCAACCCCGGCCTTCGACCCTTCGACCCTTCGACCCTTCGACCCTCTAACTTCGGCACGACCGACAGGACAAACCCGTCATGAAAACAGCGCTCATCATCGGTGCTTCACGCGGTATCGGCATGGAATTCGTGCGGCAGTATCGCGAGGACGGCTGGCGCGTGTTCGCCACGGCGCGTGACGAGAACGGACTGAGCGCGCTGCGCGAGTTGGGCGCAGAGCCGATCAAGCTCGACGTCACGCGCGTTGAATCGCTCTCCGGCCTGTCGTGGCAACTCGACGGCGTGGAACTGGACGTGGCGGTCTACAACGCGGGCGTCAATTCCGAGCGCACGACCGGTCTCGCGCCGATCACGAAGGAAGCGTTCGACCGCGTGTTTCACACGAACGTGCTCGGCGCCATGCAGACCGCACCGCTCGTGCTGCCCTTCGTCGAAGCCGCGGGCGGCACGTTCGGTTTCCTGTCGAGCCGCATGGGCAGCATCGCGCTGATGGACTCCAACGGCAGTTGGCTCTATCGCGCGAGCAAGGCGGCCGTGAATTCGGTGGTCAAGGCGGTATCGCTCGAAGCGCAGCGCGCCACGTGCGTCGCGATGCATCCGGGCTGGGTGCGCACCGACATGGGCGGCGAGAACGCCGACATCGACGTGCAGACGAGCGTGGCCGGCATGCGCCGCGTGCTCGCCCGCGCGCCGGGTGAGCGCGCCACGCACAACGGTGGCTTCTTCAATTACGACGGCAACGCGCTCACGTGGTAATCACGCAATCATACGTGCCGCATGTGGGCAGAACCCACGCAGGAATGGAGGAATGGAGCACCGCAAGCGACAAGGTAGCCAACGGGCAGCGATCGCCCGGCGTCAGACCCCATAACAAGCTGTTGCCGTACCGCCGTATCTTTTGATTCGCGGGCCAGAAACGTCACTCGGAAACGGAGCCAACATGACGTCCGCTATCGACTTTTATTTCGACTTCGCATCCCCGTATGGGTATTTTGCGAGCACACGCATCGATGACATCGCGGCAAAAAGCGGACGCGGTGTCGCATGGCATCCGATTCTGCTCGACATTGTCTACAAGGTGAACGGCTCGGGCGCCCCGGTGCAGCATCCGATCAAGACGGAGTATCTGCGACATGACGTGGAGCGCACCGCGCGCTTTCACGGCATCCCGTACAAGCGACCGACGCACTTCCCGATCCCGACGCAAGCGGCCGAGCGCGCCGTGCTGTGGGTGCAGGATCATCGCGGCGGCGACCTGTCGGCGGAGTTCGCGAAAGCGATCTTCCAGGCGCTCTACGTCGACGACGTGAACATCGGCGAGCCGGCAGAACTCGTGCGACTGGGCGAGGCCCTCGGCATCGACGGTGCGGCGCTGGACGCCGGCATGCACTCGCCCGCCGCCAAGGACCACCTCAAGGCGGAGATCGATCTGGCCATGGCGCGCGGTGTCTTCGGCTCGCCGTTCGTGATCGTGGATGGCGAACCGTTCTGGGGCTTCGACCGCTTCGCGCAGGTCGAGGCCTGTCTGAAGCAAGGCAGGATCTGACAACAAGGCAAGACACACGATGGCAAGACCCCAACCGTCGCGCAGCACCCCGACACCGCCGCCCGAGCGCGAAGCTTGCCCTTGCGGCGGCCTCACGTTTGAAGACTGCTGCGCGCGCTATCTCGAGCGCGGCGACATTGCGCCCACGGCCGAAGCGCTGATGCGCTCGCGCTACACGGCGTTCGTGCGTCACGACAGGCCGTACCTGCTCGAGACGTGGGCCACCCGCACACGTCCCGCCACGCTCGACTTCGACGACGCGCCGCAGTGGCTAGGCCTTCAGATCAAGGCGCATCTGCAACGTGACGAGCGCCACGCCGAAGTGGAATTCGTCGCGCGCTACAAGGTCGGCGGACGCGCCCATCGGCTGCACGAGCGCAGTCGCTTCGAACGCTCGGACGACGGCCGCTGGCGCTACATCGACGGCGACCTGTTCGACTGAAGTCGCGACACGCTCACGCAAGTCCAGATAACGAATTCAACGACAACTCACTCTCCACCGGATTTCGTCACATGCCGATTCTCGAAAGCAAACTCAACCCGCGCGGCGAAGACTTTGCACGCAACGCGGCCACGATGCAGACCCTGGTCGACGACCTGCGCGAACGCGTGAAGCAATTGGCCGGTGGCGGCGGTGAGGCTGCGCGCAAGAAACACGTGGGCCGCGGCAAGCTGCTGCCGCGCGAGCGCGTGCAGCAATTGCTCGATCCGGGCTCACCGTTTCTCGAACTCTCGCAGCTCGCCGCGATCGGCATGTATCACGACGATGCGCCGGGCGCGGGCATCATCACCGGTATCGGACGCGTGTCGGGTCAGGAGTGCGTTATCGTCTGCAACGACGCCACGGTCAAGGGCGGCACCTATTACCCGATGACGGTCAAGAAGCATCTGCGCGCGCAGGAGATCGCCGAGCAGAATCATCTGCCGTGCATCTATCTGGTCGACTCGGGCGGCGCCAACCTGCCCAATCAGGACGACGTGTTCCCCGATCGCGATCACTTCGGCCGCATCTTCTACAACCAGGCGCAGATGTCGGCGAAGGGCATTCCGCAAATCGCCGTGGTGATGGGCTCGTGCACGGCCGGTGGCGCCTACGTGCCGGCGATGAGCGACGAGTCGATCATCGTCAAGGAACAGGGCACGATTTTCCTCGGCGGCCCGCCGCTCGTGAAGGCGGCAACGGGTGAGGAAGTGAGCGCCGAAGACCTCGGCGGGGCCGACGTCCACACGCGCCTGTCGGGCGTGGCGGATCACTTCGCGCAGAACGACGCGCATGCGCTCTCCATTGCGCGCAGCATCGCCGCCAATCTCAATCGTCAGAAGCCGAAGACGGTCGCGCTCCGGCCGCCCGTCGAGCCGAAGTACGACGCCCGCGAACTGTACGGCGTGATCCCCTCCGACACGAAGAAGCCGTTCGACGTGCGCGAGGTGATCGCGCGTCTGGTCGACGGCTCCGAATTCGACGAGTTCAAGGCGCGCTATGGCACCACGCTCGTGTGCGGCTTCGCGCATCTGTGGGGTTATCCGGTCGGCATCGTGGCGAACAACGGCATTCTGTTCTCGGAGTCGGCCCAAAAAGGCGCGCACTTCATCGAGCTGTGTTGCCAGCGCAAGATCCCGCTGATCTTCCTGCAAAACATCACCGGCTTCATGGTGGGACGCAAGTACGAAAACGAAGGCATCGCCAAGCACGGCGCGAAGATGGTGACGGCCGTCGCCACCGCGAACGTGCCCAAGTTCACGGTCATCATCGGTGGCTCGTTCGGCGCCGGTAACTACGGCATGTGCGGGCGCGCTTACTCGCCGCGTTTCCTGTGGATGTGGCCGAACGCGCGCATCTCGGTGATGGGCGGCGAGCAGGCCGCGTCGGTGCTGGCCACGGTCAAGCGCGACGGTATCGAAGGCAAAGGCGGTCAGTGGAGCGCCGAGGAGGAAGACGCCTTCAAGCAGCCGATCCGCGATCAGTACGAGCGTCAGGGCCATCCGTATTACGCGAGCGCCCGCCTGTGGGACGACGGCGTGATCGATCCGGCCGACACCCGCACCGTGCTCGGACTGGGGCTCTCGGCTGCGCTCAATGCGCCGATTCCGGAAACGCGCTTCGGCCTGTTCCGCATGTAACCGTCTGCACCGGCTCATCGAGGAATCCCAAGTCATGCATCTCGCCACGCTAAAACTCAGCGTCGACGCCCACGTCGCCACGCTCACGCTCAATCGGCCGGACGTGCGTAACGCTTTCAACGAAACGGTCATCGAGGAACTGACGGGCGCGTTTCGCGCGCTCGCCGCCAACGACGACGTGCGCGTCATCGTGCTCGCTGCCGAAGGCGTCGCCTTCTGCGCCGGGGCCGACCTGAACTGGATGAAGAAGATGGCCGGCTACTCGGACGCCGAGAACCGCGCCGACGCGATGACGCTCGCCGTCATGCTCAACACGATCTACCGCTGTCCGAAACCCGTGATCGCCCGTGTGCAGGGCGACACCTACGCCGGTGGCGTGGGGCTCGCGGCCGTGGCCGACATCGTCGTCGCGGTGGACACGGCGCACTTCTGCCTGTCCGAGGCGAAGCTCGGCCTGATTCCGGCCACGATCGGCCCTTATGTCATTCGCGCGCTGGGCGAGGCGGCGTCGCGCCGCTACTTCCTCACGGCCGAGCGCTTCACCGCATCGACGGCACAACGGCACGGTCTCGTGCACGAAGTCGTCAGCGCAGACGCGCTCGATAGCACCGTGCACGCGCTCGCGAAGGCACTCGTCGACAACAGCCCGAACGCCGTGAAGGAATGCAAGCGGCTCGTGCAGGACTTCGCGGGCCGTGACATCGATGAGAGCGCCATCGCCGAGACGGCGGACCGCATTGCAACGATCCGCGCGTCAGACGAAGGCCGCGAAGGGGTGCGTTCATTCCTCGAGAAACGGTCTCCGTCGTGGCGCGAGGTGTCCTGAACCAGAGCCCCTGACCCGGCACGCATCATCGGTTACAAATTTTTTTGAGGAGCGCTGACGGCGGAGATGCCGCAACGTTATCGGCGGGTTTTGCGAAATTATCGATAACGTCTTGCTACGGCACATAAACCAGCGATTTTTTACGCCAATTCCGCCTATTGCCCTGCCAAAACGCTTTGCCTACCATGCGCCCATCCCCCACCTCCGGCCCCGTGCGGCAGCGCCCAGTGCGACGCCCGCCATCGGCCAGCCGGACGGACGACCTGCGCCCTCGGGCGAACGTCTGCCGTCACGGCCAACCAAGGAGTCAATGATGGACGCCACCACGCGCCCCCCCGCCGGCCCCGGCGATCTCGCTGCGCGCAGTCTGCGACAGGTCTGGCACCCCTGCACGCAGATGAAGCAACAGGCAAAGCTGCCCCTCGTCGCGCTGTCTCATGGCGAAGGCCCCTGGCTCGTCGATACCGACGGCGAGCGTTATCTCGACGGCATCAGTTCATGGTGGGTCAACCTGTTTGGCCACGCGAATCCGCGCATCAACGCAGCGCTTGTCGATCAGCTTGGCCGCCTCGAGCACGCGATGCTCGCGGGCTTCACGCACGAGCCGGTCGTCGCGCTGGCCGAACGCCTGTCGGCGCTCACCGGCGGCGTGCTCGGCCATGCCTTCTTTGCGTCGGACGGCGCGTCGGCCGTCGAGATCGCGCTCAAGATGAGTTTTCACGCGTGGCGCAATCAGGGCCACAGCGACAAGCGCGAATTCGTGTGCGTGCGCCACGGTTATCACGGCGAGACGCTCGGCGCGCTGGCCGTGACCGACGTCGCCCTTTTCCGCGACGCCTACGACCCGCTGCTGCGTCACGCCCATGTGGTGGCGTCGCCCGATGCGCGTCTCGCGCGCGAGGGTGAAACGCCGGTCGACGTGGCACGCCGCGCTGCGGCCGAACTCGAAGCGTTGCTCACGCAGCGCGAGGGCCGTATCGCCGCCGTCATCGTCGAGCCGCTCGTGCAATGCGCGGCCGGCATGGCGATGCACGATCCGGAATACCTGCGGTGCGTGCGCGCGTTGTGCGACAAGCATGGCGCGCATCTGATCGCCGACGAAATCGCCGTCGGATGCGGACGCACCGGCACGTTCTTCGCCAGCGAGCAGGCCGGCATCTGGCCCGATCTGCTGACCCTGTCCAAGGGCATCAGCGGCGGCTATCTGCCGCTCTCGCTGGTGCTCTCGCGCGACGCGATCTACAACGCCTTCTACGACGACGACACCGCTCGCGGCTTCCTGCACTCGCACTCGTACACCGGCAATCCGCTGGCGTGCCGTGCCGCGCTCGCCACGCTCGACATCTTTGCCGATGACGACGTGCTCTCACGCAATGCCGTTCGCGCAGCCCGTCTCACGCAGGCGCTCGCGCCGTTGGCAGACGACCCGCGTGCCCGGCATTTGCGCCATCGCGGCATGATCTGGGCATTCGACGCCGTGTTGCCGGATGCGCCCGGCGCTGCCAGCGCCTTCGCGAAGCGCTTCTACACCGAAGCGCGCGCACGCGGCGTGCTGCTGCGCCCCATCGGCGCCACGGTCTATCTGATGCCGCCGTATGTGCTGGACGACGACACCATCGACTGGCTCGCGGCGCAAACGCTCGCCGCCTTCGACGCCACGATGACGCACGGCATGGAGGTGGCAGCATGACGTCCGGCATGACGTCTCATCCCCTGCTGGCGCGGCTCGACGCCGGGCTCGCGGAGATCGACCGCGCACACCTGCGACGCCGTCACCGCGTGGTGTCCACGCCATGCCAGCCGCATCTGCGGGCCGACGGCCGCGACGTCCTCGCGTTCGCCAGCAACGACTATCTCGGTCTGGCGGCGCATCCGCAGGTCGTCGAGGCCCTCATCGAAGGCGCCCGGCGCTACGGCGCAGGCAGCGGCGCTTCGCACCTCATCAGCGGCCACTCGCAAGCCCACGCAGAACTCGAAGACGCGCTCACCGACTTCATGTCGCCGCATCTCGTCGACGGGCGCGCGCTGTACTTCTGCACCGGCTACATGGCCAATCTGGCGACGATCTCGGCGCTCGCGGGCAAAGACGCCGAGATCTTCTCCGAGGCGCTCAATCACGCCTCGTTGATCGACGGGGCACGTCTGTCGCGCGCACGCACGCACGTCTACGCCCACGGCGATGTCGACGCCCTGGCCGAGTTGCTCGCCGCCAGCACCGCCGAGACGAAGCTGATCGTCACCGACGGCGTGTTCTCGATGGACGGCGACATCGCGCCGCTGCCGCAACTGCTCGCGCTGGCCGAAGCGCACAACGCGTGGCTCATCGTCGACGACGCGCATGGCTTCGGCGTCGTGGGCGAGAACGGCCGTGGCGTGTTCGAGCTTTTCGGTCTGCGCTCGCCCAACCTCGTCATCATCGGCACGCTCGGTAAGGCGGCAGGTGTCGGCGGCGCGTTTGTCGCGGCGAACCATCGCGTCATCGACTGGCTCATCAATCGTGCGCGGCCGTACATCTTCACGACGGCCGCCGCGCCCTCGCAGGCCCATGCGCTGCTCACGAGCGTTGCCCTGATCGCGGGCGACGAAGGCCGTGAGCGTCGCGCCGCGTTGCAAGCGCGCATCGCCCAACTGCGCGACTCGCTTACGCTGCGGCACTGGCAGCACAGGGTCTCGCCCACGGCCGTGCAACCGATCATCCTCGGCGACAATGCGGCCGCGCTGCACGCGCAGGCCGGGCTCGCGGAAGCGGGATTATGGGTGCCTGCCATTCGTCCGCCGACTGTGGCACCGGGCACATCGCGCCTGCGCGTGACGCTCAGTGCCGCGCACACGGCAGACGACGTCGCGCGGCTGGCCACCGCCATCAACCAACTCGATCGAGACTGGACGGAACACTCACATGGCTGATCAGACATTAGTCGCTAACCTCACTGCCTTCGATGCCCCGGCCGAACGGCCGACGCCTGCGCGCCATGCGTTCTTCGTCACGGGCACCGACACCGAAATCGGCAAGACGCTCGTCTCGTCGGCACTGCTGCATGCGGCCGCGCGCCGCGGGCTGGTGTGCGCAGGACTCAAGTCCGTGGCGGCAGGCGCCGCCGAGCACAACGGGCGCCTCATCAACGAAGACGTCGAGCAGTTGCATCAGGCCAGCAACCTGAAGCTGCCGGACGACTGGTACTGCCCGTACGTGCTCAAGGACGCCACGGCGCCGCACATCGCGGCCGCCGCCGAAGGCATCGCACTCGATTGCGGCGTGATCCGCGCAGGCTATACGCGTGTCGCCGCACGCGCCGATCTGGTGATCGTCGAGGGCGTTGGCGGCTTTCGCGTGCCGCTCGGCCCCGACGCCGCCGCGCCGGATACGGCCGATCTGGCGCGTCAGCTCGGCTTGCCGGTGATCCTCGTCGTCGGCCTGCGGCTCGGCTGCATCAGCCACGCGCTGCTCACGGCCGAGGCCATCGCGTCGCGCGGGCTCACGCTCGCGGGCTGGGTCGCCAATCACGTCGATCCGGACATGCGCCACGTGGAGGCGAACATCGACGCGATCGCCACCCGGTTGTCCGCGCCGTTGCTCGGGCGTGTGCCGCATCTGGCGCACCCCGACGCCGCAACGGCTTCCGGCTATCTCGACATTGGCCGGCTCATCGACATGACACTGCCTGGTGCGGTTGAAGCGTCGCACGCGACGCGCCCGCACACGGCCCCCTGAGCGCGCGACATCCACCATCGCGCGACATCCACTCACTTAAAGAATTCAAGGAATCTCAGCATGCAAGTTCACGCACACACCGCCGCTCACGGACACGACGAAGCGCTGCGCCGCAACGACAAGCCCTGGACCGTTACCGAGATCGAAGCGCTCTTCGCGCTGCCGTTCAACGATCTGATCTTCCGTGCGCAGCAAGTGCATCGCGAGCATTTCGACGCCAACGCCGTTCAGCTCTCGAC
>NZ_JAELTP010000673.1 GCF_016428915.1 Pandoraea sp. ASV26 | reverse complement strand
GCTCTCCACCCTGAAGGTTGATAAAGATGCGGCCGGCATTCTCCTCTGTGCGGTACCTGAGTCCCAGCTCGCGACACAGCTCCTCAACCTTGGGCTTAATCCTCTGGACATGGCCAGCAGAGTGGTTACCCTTGCCGACAATGGCATGAAGATGTGTCTGGCCATGACTTTGGTCGGCCCGGATGCGTTGCTCGAGAATGCGCTCGGCTTCTTCGACGAATTGGCCGTGGAGGTCTATGCAGTCGGGCTCGACGCGGCCGGGGGCATTGTTGGCGCGGAAGATGAATTCAGAGGCCTGGCGGTTGTAGTCGTCCATTTTGGCATCGTGCGCCTTGCCTTCGTTGGAGAGTTCTTTTGCGCGGGCGCCGTCGCCGTCGTTGTAGGCTTGCTTAGACTGCGAAAGGGTTTCCC
>NZ_JAELTP010000672.1 GCF_016428915.1 Pandoraea sp. ASV26 | reverse complement strand
ATACACAATATCGTCTCGTGGGCTCGGAGATGTGTATAAGAGACAGGGCATGGATATTAACGGCTTGGATCGCAACTACAACACCGCAATTACGGATGTGATATGTTCCCGTTAATTACAACATGTCACGCAATAACGGGCCTAGGAAACTCGGTCCGTCCATGGATGGGCTTTTGCTGACATCGAGCTAAACGATACGACTTGGGTAGGGGTCCATCCCAACTACCTACACAGTGCACAGTGAGTTGCAGTGTTTGAATGGGGACCCTTGTCTAGCAAGCACCTTAATCACACACCCTCTCCATATGGCCAGTGTGGCTGTTGAGGCGGCCCGCTGCCAGGTGGGTAGGCCTTGGAGGCCGAGCCATGTTTCCAAGTCTCTCAGAACATATTGTTGGAAGAGTAATAGTA
>NZ_JAELTP010000671.1 GCF_016428915.1 Pandoraea sp. ASV26 | reverse complement strand
GAGTTGGCCGGCTATGGGCTTCCTAATGGACGTGTCGACGCAATGACTGTGCTAGATCCTGGCGCGCTGTGGTTTTAGAAATGTTGCAAATGACTTGAATGGCGTTTTTGAGGAACCATGTCTGGATGTTGCCCCTGCTTTATGTTGGCAAGACGGACGGAATACCAGCTGTACTGTACATGTGAAGGATAATCACGTTTAATATATCAACTACAATTTAAAGGGCCATGTTGCAACCAGATGACGGCAGTTGTAACAATATGAAGTAATCAACAAAAGTGGTATCCATTTCATTTCACTTTTCGTCGGAGCATTCTAATACAAAGCATATATACAATCATACACTCTCTCTTAACCTCTTTGTGGAAAGAGAGGTCTTTGTCCCACGCGTCGCGCTGCTTTTCGCCAATAG
>NZ_JAELTP010000670.1 GCF_016428915.1 Pandoraea sp. ASV26 | reverse complement strand
CGATGTAGACGCGCAGTTTGGAGGCATGGATCAGAGAAAGCTGTTTATTGCGGCCAAGGAGTGGCTGCCAAAGATTGGATACAAGGAGCGAGCTCATTTGATTAACCCTTTGGTACCCGGCTTGCAGGGCGCCAAGATGAGCTCGAGTGATCCTAGTATGTTGTTCTCCCCGCCAGCTGTGAAGTTGGTGGTGTTGTTTTTTATGCTGACGGGTAGCAGACAGCAAGATCGATCTCCTCGACACACCAGACGTCATCACCTCCAAGATCCGCAAGGCAGAGGCTTTCCCCAAGATTGTAGAGGGCAACGGTGTCCTTGCCTTTACCGAATACGTTCTCCTCCCCGCCGCCCATCTCAAGGGCAAGAAGGAATTCATCGTCGAGCGCAGAGACGAGGAGCCGCTCGTCTATAC
>NZ_JAELTP010000669.1 GCF_016428915.1 Pandoraea sp. ASV26 | reverse complement strand
GGTACGTACCTCCCGGCATCGGCTCCGGCGAAGATGCAAAGTACTGCCCCACCGCCGAACCTCTAAACGTGGACGTCATCAGCCACGCAACATACACCCATCAAGACCACATCCGAACAAGCTCAAACCGCTCTTCACCACCTCTCACACCAACAAGATCATGTCGAGCCAGGGTCAAGGTGCAGCATTCTACAATATGCCTGATTCATCGGGTTATCGGCTCATAGAGCTGCCTCCAGAGCTCGAGGCTACCCTCACTGCCCCGGGTGCCCCAGTGTACGTGACCATGCACCGTTCCCTTGCAAAGGCGCTCCTCTGCCGCTTGTCGCTGCTTCGTTTTGCTAACAAGAAGCGCCACATTTGCCTACAAGCAGACTGTATATTGAGCCCGGTGCAAATGACACCACCACAC
>NZ_JAELTP010000668.1 GCF_016428915.1 Pandoraea sp. ASV26 | reverse complement strand
CTCACGCCTTCGCCTCAGGGTGGTGGAAGTGGACCGTCTGGAGCGATGCGATCAGGGAGTACACCAGTTTATAAACAGGGCTGGGACGACTATATAAACGAGGCCATTATAGACGGCCGTGCGACCAAACAAGCGGCCTTGCCGGCAGCCTACCTGTAAGTTGATGTTAGGCTTGCGAGGCCTGGCTCATGAGACGGCGACACAGGCGCAACGACGAGTGTCGATTTCTAATGGTCTCAAGCACGTGCAACCTTAGTTTCAGAACATACGTCCCTGCTTGCGGGTTTGGAACTGTCAAAAATGGACCTTTTCCGACGTGGAGGATGGCAACGACGCGTTGCCCTACGAGAAACAATGCCATTGATGAGGCACGCTAGGTAACCAAGTCCAAGACCTCACTTCGGCATAGGAG
>NZ_JAELTP010000667.1 GCF_016428915.1 Pandoraea sp. ASV26 | reverse complement strand
GGTAAGTATTGCGAATACCCCACATGAAGGCTGCCCTTAGCTGATTGTCATAGCCATGTTGAACAAGATATCGAGCGTGAACAAGACCATGATATCGGCCGGTCGCAAAGACGCGGCATTGAATCCCGGCGAAGAAAGCCATCTGGGAGAGCTAAGAAGTGGATTAGAAGCCTCAAAGTCGCTGCCGGCCAATGCAATTCCCGTTGTAGTAAAGATTGTTACACAGTGGCCTTATGGAGACCGGCTGGCAGGCCTTGATCTTTTGCGATGCATTGCGCGATATCATACAGCAGCCAAGTACACTGACGCGGCACATGGTTCTTTGCTGGACGTTGCGATATCATCCTCCCTACCAAGTGGCGAGACGGCCAACGAAAATGCGGCGATGATGGGAGCCCGCACGATAGCGAAC
>NZ_JAELTP010000666.1 GCF_016428915.1 Pandoraea sp. ASV26 | reverse complement strand
GGGCAGAGCCGGAGAGCGCGACGACGGCGAGGATGGAAGTCAGCTGCATGTTTGATTTCTATCCTGTAAATTGCTTTAGATGTCTATTATTTTAGTTATTTTTGAAAGAGAGATGTACATCTTGGTATTTATATCTAATATAGGTACAATTTGATAGTGCTATTTGCCGCTTTTTGCCTGCTCAGGAAAAGTGCCGGAATACCTTCACCGGCAGTGCTGACATCAGCGGACACGAACAACGGTAAGCGGAGACTTTATTTCTTGTCCATAAACCCGCATATTACGTTTCAATCATGCAGGTAGAGTTGCATTTTAACAGGGGTTATAACCGACCCTTTGAAATAGGCCTTTAATCTAATTGGAGCGTTTTGATCGTGCCCTGACGAACTATCAGATTCGCAAAGGCTATATA
>NZ_JAELTP010000665.1 GCF_016428915.1 Pandoraea sp. ASV26 | reverse complement strand
ATGCTAAACCTCCCACAGGCGCAGCTCGACGTTCTCGATCAGGCTGTCCGTGCCGACGATGCTGCCGCTTTAAAGACTGGCTTGGATGAAGCAGGCATTAGCTCAGATGCTGCCGGGCAGGTTCTGATGCTAAATCTACTCCAAAGGTCGATTTCTGGACGCTCAAGAATGTGCATCACCTTTTTGCTCACCCAGATTAAGGATCTCGATGAGCCAGATGACATCAATGGCCGCAACTGCATTCACAGACTCGTCATCCATATTGGCCGCACCAAATCTGCTTCAAACGACGACGAGCCTGGCGCATATCCCGTCCCCGTTGGCACGCAGTTTACAAACAGACACATACAGCCAGCGGTTTCCACTTCTGTTCCCATCAAGGCCATCAACACAAATGAATCGCATCTCCCTG
>NZ_JAELTP010000664.1 GCF_016428915.1 Pandoraea sp. ASV26 | reverse complement strand
TGGCGAAGATAGCTCAGACGGCTATGATATGCTACAGACGACGCCGCTGCGTTCTGAACAGCTCGCCTCAATGCGTATAGATACCCTAAAGGAGACTTTGTTACTTCTAAGAGGTAGAAGAGGACATGAATTTGACGATAGTCTCGACCGGCATTCACGGATTATACAGCTGGTTTCACACCTCGTTCGGGACAGAGGCCAGAGGCTCACGGCATTTGAGTATGAGAGCATGATGGACGCTATGGCCGACCCGCAAGGCAGCGCAAAAGGTGTTTCTAAGATTTTGGACGACATGGTAGCCCAAGACCTGTCTCTTATACACATCTGACGCTGCCGACGAACCGTGTGGTGTGGGGGGGGGGGGGGGGGGGGGGGGGGGAGGGGGGGGGGGGGGGGGGGGGGGGGGGGGGGG
>NZ_JAELTP010000068.1 GCF_016428915.1 Pandoraea sp. ASV26 | reverse complement strand
GGCCCCCACGTTGCCCTGACGATAGTTGAGCGTGCCCTCCACGCCGTAGATGCGACCCTTGTCGTAGTTGAACGTCGAGTAGATCAGGGCGTTGCCGAACTGGCCTTCATCCTGAAGGTGTCGCACATTGCGATAGTAGGCATCGAGGCCGACGGTGATCGACGACGTCAATTGGTGGGAGACGCCCAGATCGAAATAGTCGGATCGCTCCGCGCGCACCGAGGTGTTGGCATCCGACGGCAGCGCGTTGGTCGTGTTGAGGAATTTCGCTACCGACGTGGTATCGATCTTCTCGGTGGCGGGCGGCGTGAAGTAACGCGCGTAGCCCGCGTGCAGCCGGGTGCGGCTCGTCAGGTCGTAAGTCAGGCCGAGTCGTGGAGAGAGTTGCCCCTCGTCCGTGACGGTGTTCACATGATCGTAGCGTGCACCGTAGTTGATCGTCAGACGATCGGTCGCCTTCCATTCATCCTGCAAATACAGTCCGTACGTGGTGCCGCGATCGCTGGCGTTGTCCACGATGGTCATCGGCGTGCCACTCGTTTGCTGGCCGTCCACCGCGGGGAACACGCTTGACGTGTTGCCAACGCTGAACTGTTCCTGCTGCAAGAATAGACCGAAGCGCAACGTGTGACGCGCGGTGAGTTGGTAGCTGCTGTCGGCCTGCACGCCATAGGCTTCATTGCGCCGGGTGATGTTCGCGGCGACGCCGTTATAGACGAGGTCGCCAATCGGATCGGGCGTGTAATCGACCCGGCTCGTGCGGTGAAACAGCGAGATCTGCGTGTCGAGCTTCGGCGAGATATGGCTTTGCCACGACAGCACCTGAAACTCGGTGCGCTCCTGCTGATTGGCATTGAGGCTCGACGAGTCGGGAATCGAACCGTTGTCGAGCGTGAAGGCGGGCGCGACGCCCGGCAGATTCGGAATCTGGAAGCGGTTGTTGGCCGTGCCGAACAGGAACGCGACACGGTTGTCGGCGTTCAGCAGATACGACACCATGCCGAACGCATTCGTCTGATTCGTGTGGTCGTGAATCGCGTTGCGCTCGCCCGTGGGGTTCTCGATGCCAAGGTCGTTGGCCGATACCCGGGCACTGAAGTAATAGCTCAGCGCGCCCTTGGTGCCGTACAACTGCGTGTTGACCTCGCGGTCCGCGTGACTGCCGAACACCACCCCGACCTCGCCGCCGAAGGCTTTGGGCGGCTCACCGGTGTCGTCCGCCAGACCCGGCGAACCCTTGGTGCGGATGTCGACGATGCCCGCCGTGCGGTACCCGAACTGTGCCGGGAGCGCGCCCGTGATCAGGTTGATCTGCGACGCAATGCGCGCATCGATGGCCTGCCCGAAGCCGCTGATGGCTTCCGGAATGATGACGCCGTCGATGCGGTACTGGAGATTGGCGTGGTCGCCGCGCACATGCAATTGACCGTACGAGTCCTGCACCACGCCCGGCGCCTGAAGCAGCACCTGGTTGAGCGGGGTATTGGCGCCCAGCGGCAGCGTCTCGATATCCGTCTGGTCGAAGTTGTAGACGGAGCTGCCGGTATCGGGGGAGAGCGCGTTGCGCGCCGCGTCCAGCCGCTTGGCCGAGATGGTCGTGCCCGAGAGCGAGACGTTGGCGTCGCCTGCCGTTGGGGTGGCTGGACTGCCACTGGCCGGGGCGGACGTGGTCTGGCTGGTGGGGGAAGTTTGCGCGTGAACGTTGACGGCAAAGACCGAAGCCGCCGCCGCGGCGAGCGTGTGACGGGTGTACGCGCCGAAGCGCGAGAGATTGGAGCTGGCAACCATGCCGATCCTCAATGTGCGTTGCGTGTGGACGCCAGACGGCCGGTGGCGTGCTCGCGAACGCGGGCGCGCTGTCGACGGCGACGGCGAATGTTCTGATTCAGACGGATGTCAGACGGACGACGCTGAGCGGCAAGGAGGATCGCGATTGCGTGTGGGGCCCCGGGAGACGGAGCGCATGCGCACCGGCGTGCGCGACGGGAAGTGCCACTGTCGCGACTCGGGCAGCGCGGCAATGACGGGCAGCGTCGGCAACGCGACATCGACGGCGATGAACGCGAGGCATTGCTCGCAAACCCTGTCGCCGTCCCCATCCCCATCATGCCGGCCATGCTGCCCCGGCGACGCTGCCGACGTCGCCACCGCGAGCGCCGACGTCGTGTGCGACACGACATGGCGCGCCAGTGCCGTCTGCGAGACAAGCACGCAGACGACGAGCCAGAGAGGAAACCAGCGGCGAAGCATGAGCCGAAGGGGACGTTGGGACGTCAGGATAGCGAGACGCGAAGGTGACGGCACGCTGCCCAATCGAGTGGGCAGCGCGGACCATTAAATGCAACTCAATTGCAATGCAACTGAGTTGCGAATTCTGTCACATTCGCGGTGGCTTTGCCAAGTGCGGAAAGCCGAAGGCGGCAAACGAAGGAAGTGGCGGGGTGGGAGCGGCGGGGTCAGAGCGAGTTAACCGACGGTGTTGGGCAGCGTCGCGTCAGCCACGCGGATCGGGCGTGGGATCAGCTTGAGTTGCAGGAACGCGTCGGCAATGCGCTGTTGCGCGGCCAACACAGGTTCTGAGACCGGTTTGTAGATGTGTGCGTAGTGACGCAGCCCTTTCTCGATGATCTTGGCGTCGAGCCCCTGGACTGGTGCGAGCTTGGCGGCGGCAGCGGCGTAGTCGGCGCGAATCTGCTGGCCGGTCTGGCCGAGAGACTCGAGTGTGGCCTTGATGACGTCGGGCCGCTTCGAGGCGAACGTGCGCTGGCTCAGGAAGAACTGGTGATGATCGGCAGCCCCCTCGGCGTTGGCCAGCAGGCGCACCGGGCTCTGCTCGAGCACGGCGGTGAGGAATGGGTCCCAGATTGCCCAGGCGTCGACCGAACCCCGCTCCAGCGCGGCGCGCGCGTCTGCCGGGGCGAGATAGACCGGATCGATGTCGCCGAAGTCCAGGCCGTGCTTGCGCAGCAGCGCGACGAGGAACCAGTGCACGTCGGAGCCCTTGTTGAACGCGACCTTGCGGCGCTTCAGATCGGCAACGGTCTTGATGGGCGACGAGTTGGCGACCACCACACCTTCGGCCAACGGCGTTGGAATCTCGTAGGCGCTGTAGACGAAATCGGCACCGGCGGCCTGTGCAAAGACGGGTGGCGCTTCGCCAACGTAGCCGAAGTCGATGGCACCGACGTTCAAGCCTTCGAGCAACTGGGGCCCGGCCGCGAATTCGGCCCACGTCACTTCAACACCGAGCGGGCGCAGGCGCGCTTCGAGCGAGCCGTTGGCCTTGGCGAGCACCAGCGTGCTCGCCGCCTTCTGGTAGCCGATGCGGAACTTGCCCGCTTCATAGGCGGCGCGTGCCGGCAGGGCCAGCGAGGCGGCACTCGCCCCCAGCACGGCGAGGAAGTGACGACGAGAGAGATGGTCGAGATGTTTCATGCGCGTTGCCCCCGTTTGAAATTGACTGACCCGACCGGATTATCCGTGCCGGTTCGTGGCGGGCAACGAAGCGTTTCTGCTTTGGATATTCACCTTTGCGGTGCGATGAACCCGACGCAAAGCGGGATCGGCGACGCATCGCCGTGGTAGGAGAACGGCACGGTCTCCCGGGCACTGACTGCGAGCGTCGGCCATTGCGCCAATGTGCGCGTGAAGCTCTCGCGCCGGCACGATTGTCCTGGCCGGCCCACCAGCAAGGCACCGTGCGCACGGACATCGGCTTCGTCAATGTGCTTCGTGTAAATGTTGGGACGGTGCTGTTCCGACCACCGCATCAGCAGGCGCGGATTACCCGGGGCGTAGAACGTTAGCCATGTCGCGACATGGTCGTGGCCGACATAGCGCAGTGGCGCTTCATAGCGGGCTTGCCAACGCTGTTCGAGCGAGATGCTCGCTGCCTTGATGCCGCTGAATTTCTGTCCTGTATTGCGGATATTCGCGCTCAGGACGACGACATATCCGGCGAGCACCAGCAACCCCGCGGCGGGCAGCCAGCGTGCGATGCGCTGCAAACGGGCAGCGCTCGACGGTGGCACACAGGCGACGAGCACGGCGGGCAATGCAACGGCGAACGGTTGGAGCCATTCGGAGATGCGCCCGCCGTTGTACAAGGAGAAGTACAGCAGAATAGGGAGCAAGGGCGGCAACAGGATAGCTGCCGCGATCTGTGCCGCCACGGGAGGGCGGGCGAACCGCACACCGACGATACGAATCAAGAGGGCAAGCGTGGCGACGGGATAAATCGCTGAGAGTGCACCGCGCAGCGCGCGGGCGTTCACCTGCGGCGTGATCTGGTCGTCCACCCAGCGAAACGCGGCGAAGTCGTGATGGGCAAGCCAGACGGCATTCGGTGCGATCAGGGCAATGAAGATCGCCAGGCCGATCAGGAAAGCCGGATGACGGTAATGACGGCGTGCAGCGGGCGTCCAGAGCGTGATGACGAACATGGCGCCCAGCAGCGCGAACGTCGAATACTTCGTCATGGCCGCCAGTCCGGCGACTACCGCAAATGCCGGCCAGAACCGAGGCGAGTCGAGCAAGGCGCGAACGAAAAGCCACAGCATCCACGGCCAGAGCATGACGAGCAGATAGTTGTCGTTGTAAGGCAGGATGTCGACATTGATCGCGCCCGAGAGGTGCAGGCTCAGCATGGCAAGCCATGCGAGGCGGCGCTCACCCGATAAGCGATTCGCCAGATGCCAGACGCCGAGCATTCCGATGGCGACGCCCGCAAAGTGCGAGGCATACCAATACCACGCCAGTGCCTTGCCACCGAGCCCCAGCACGGGCCACATCGAGAAACCGACCAGCCACGGGTTCTTCGGGGTTCCCCATTCGCCGTTGCGCGACCAGTTGAAGGCCTCGACGGCGTCGAAAGGGACGGTCGGATCGAGCGACGCGCTCACGATCGTCCAGATAAGCGCGTAGAGCGCTACATAGCGCGAAGGAAAACGCGCAATGGCGCTGGCATGGCGCTCAATGCGTTCGAGAAACGACGCCGGAGCGCCCGTCAGGCGCCGGGTGTCCGATGCGGAAGCGTTGGGTTTTTGCATATGCGTACTTCGACGCACTGTGCGTACACGCGTTCGGTGTGCTATTTCCCAATCCGAAGCGAATCGAATGGATTGGGAAGTCGATGAAGCGCCTTGTTTTCATTGGATTATTGGCGCTTCAGGATGCATCGGCAGGCCCTGTGCCGGCTACCTCGTTTCACAAACGGGAACAAAACAAAACGAATGAAAAAGGATGGCAACAAATTGGCGCGGGGATGTGCCAGACGTCAGACAGCGCTGGCGGGCGCATCCACGATCAGGGCCGGGTTCACGTGCCGGATGCGCTGATCGACGAAGTATCCCCCGCCTTCCTGATAGCGCAGATAGAGGCGGCCGCATTCACGGCATCGGCACACACTCGCACGGTTATAGGGGAAGTAGCGGGGGGCAATCGGCGCATCGACCGCCCAATACGAGGTGCCGTCGGGATGATATTCGCTGAACGTCGGTTCTTGCGGGTCATGCAGCGCCATGAGCGTGCCGACAGCTTCCAGTTGATCGTCAGGCAGGGAATTGGGCAGGCTGGCCCAGCCCTCGAGCGGGGTCTTCGTGCAGCCGCAGGCGGTCGCGATGTGGCCGGTCGATTGGGCGAGCGCGACGAACGCTGCGTGATCGAGATAAGGGAGATCGTTCATGTTGAGTGTCGGATTGGCGTCGTGCCTTGCCTTTGGCGCCGTTCTAGGGGAGGCATGGCGATGTGGGGCCAGGCAGCGGTGTCCGACATGGTAGCGCGAGACCGGCCGTTCAAGCGAGCGCTGAGCGTTGGTGCGACAGCCTTGCGGGCCCCGCGAACCGCTGTACGACGGTTCGCGGGGCTGACAACGTTACAGCGAGCGCTCGATGGCCTGGCCGAGCAACGACAGACCGAGATCGATTTCCTCCTCGCTGACGGTCAGCGGCGGCGCGATGCGAAAGACACCGCCCATGCCGGGCAACTGAACGACATTCATGCTCAGGCCCAGATTCATGCACTCGCGCGTGATCTTTGCGCCGAGCCCGTCCGCAGGGGCTTTGCTGTGCTTGTCCTTGACGATCTCCATGCCCAGCAGCAGGCCGCGGCCACGCACATCCCCCACGCATTCGAAGCGCTCCATCAGGCCAAGCAACCCGTTGCGCAGCCGCTCGCCCATGACATTGGCGCGGGCCACGAGGCCGTCGCGTGCCACCACATCGAGCACGCGCAGACCCACGGCAGCCGGCAGCGGGTCGGAGACGTGGGTCGTGTAGAACAGGTAGCCACGTTCGTGAGCACGCTCCTCGATCTCGGCGGACGTGACGACGGCCGCGAGCGGCAACCCGGCACCCAGGGTCTTTGACAGCGTCAGGATGTCGGGCGTCACACCGTCTCGCTCGAACGCGAACATCGTGCCGGTGCGGCCAACGCCCGTCTGCGCTTCGTCGAGAATCAGCAGCATGCCGCGCGCTTCGCACTTGCGTTTGAGCGCTGCCAGATAGCCCGGCGGCAACTCGATGATGCCCCCCGAGCTGAGAATCGGCTCGGCGATGAAGGCGGCGAGATTGCCGCTGGACTGACGATCGATCAGGTCAAACGCGTAGTCCAGTTCGGCGAGATAGTCGTACTGAGCGGCGGGGCCGAAGCGCGGACGATAGGTGAACGGTGCGGGAATGGCGAACGAGCCGACGGCGGCCGGCCCGACGCCTTTGCGTCCCGCGCTATAGGTCGCCGATGCTGCCGCGCCCGTCATGCCATGCCACGACTGCGCGAACCCGACGATCTCGTACTTGCCGGTCACGAGCTTCGCCATGCGAATGGCGGCCTCGTTCGACTCGGCACCGGTGCTGAGCAGCATGACCCGGTCAAGGCCCTCGGGCGTGATGTCGGCCAGCCGTTTGGCGAGATCGACCACCGGGCGCGAGAGCATGCCGCTGAACAGGTGATCGAGCCGGCCGATGGACTCGGTGACGACCGAGACAATGTCGGGGTGACTATGGCCGAGCACCGCGCTCATCTGGCCGGAAGTGAAGTCGAGAATCGCCCGGCCGTCCGCGTCATACACGAAGCTGCCTTGCGCCCGTTCGACGATCATCGGCTCGAACGTACCGCCGTAACGAATCAGATGCTGCCGGGCATTGCGCCAGAAGTCGGCGTCTTGGTTCTTGGACACGCTGGAATCTCCGATAAACAAAAGCAACGGGTAAGGGCAACCAACGCTTGCAGTCTAAGCAGCACTCTGATTTCATAGAAGCGAATAATGCTAATGAAAGATAGAAGTGAGGCTAATACCTTGAGTCTGTCCCTTGAAATCGATCTGCTGCGTTCGTTTGTGGCGATTGCGCAAGCCGGTTCGCTCAGCCGCGCGGCGCAGCGAATCGCCCGTACCCAGTCGGCGCTGAGTCAGCAGATGAAGCGTCTGGAAGCGATCGTCGATCAGCCGCTGTTGCAGCGCACCGGGCGCGGTGTGGTGCTCACGAACCCTGGCGAGCGTCTGCTTGGGCATGCCCAGAGAATTCTGCGGGTGCACGATGAGGCCATGGCCGACATGTCGGGGCGAGGGCTGAGCGGCACCATCCGCTTCGGTTGCCCCGATGACTATGCGGCGGCGTTCCTGCCGCATTTGCTCAGGGAGTTTGCGGTGGCGCATCCGCAAGCGCTTGTCGAGGTGATTTGCGAGCCGACGCCGCGTTTGCTCGAGCAATTGAAGCGTCACACACTGGATATGGCGTTGATCTCGCTGCCCGAGGGGGGCGACGAGGGCAGTGTCATCCGCCGTGAACCCTTGGTGTGGATCGGGAATCCGGGACGGGAGGCTGCGCTGTCCAACCCCGACGCGCCGTTACCGCTGGCGTTATCCGACCCCGATACGCTGGACCATATCGCCGCGTGCGAGGCGTTGACGCGGGCGGGGCGGGCATACCGCATTGCCTATGCCAGCAGCAATCTGGCAGGATTGACCGCGCTGGCCCGTTCCGGACAAGCGTTTGCGGTCATGACACAGACGGCGGTGCCCGCAGACTTACGCATTGTTACAGGTGATACGCTGCCGCGCTTGCCGTCGGTCGGGATTACGGTAAAGTTCGATCGCGCCCGCCCGAATCCGCTGAGCGTGGCATTTGCCGATCACATCCGGCAGACGCTGGCGGTGTTGTAGACCGGGGCAAGGGGCGTTCAACCCCGTTCCTATCCGGCCGAATTTGAAGCACAATTGCGCGTTGTTTCCAGGCGGGGCGAGCAGCGTCCTGCGCTATTCAAAAAAAGTCGGGTTCCGTGCCTTTGGCAAATGCCACGCAGGCGGGAGACCCGGGGTGATTCCGTTTTTTGTACTGAGGTCGATATGTTGTCGCGTTTCGTTGCGTTTTTCCTGATGATCGGTGCATTGCTCAGTCTGTCAGCCTGCAATACCGTCGACGGCGTCGGGCAGGATATCTCGGGCGCGGCGCGCACCGTCAAGCGAGCGCTTTAACGCGCGACGTCGTTCTCCCTGCTTCCCATTGCGCCGGGCGAGAACCGTCCGGCGAATCTTGCCGCGCCACGATCTGGCGCACATGTCGTTCGCGCTCCGTGCGGCGCATGCATGACGACACTTACCCCATCTCACCCATCGCGACGAAGCGACAGCCGATCGTGCCCCGCGGCATGGCTTTTATCGGGCGCTATCGCTAGGCCATCGATATCGCTGGTGCATCGTATACGTTGCATATATCCGGTCATTCAGACGTTAAGTGTTGGAAAAGACGGCCGTCTGACGGCGGCGTCTCAAGTTTTCCGCGTTCAGGCCGTTGGAGGCGGGTAACTGGGTAACGCTGTCACTGAGTTACGTGTATCGTGCCGTGTGGTGGACGGTGGCAGCCGGTGTCGGCGGCCACGCTTTGGAAAGAAAGGCGGGAGCGCAAATGTTGAAGAATTGGACGATTCGTTGGCGGTTAAGGGTGGCCGTGGCAGGTCTGGCCGGTCTGGTGCTGGTGATCGGGGGGCTGGCGCTCACGGGATTGCGAGGCACCGTTGGCAGTTTGCGCGAGGTCTACAACAAGGAGCTGGCCAGCACCCGGTTGCTGGGCGAGTCGGAGATTCACATCGGGCGGGCTCGGGCGGTCGTGCTGCGCGCGCCGCAGGCACCGACGGCTGAACTCAAGGCGGCCGACGTCAAGAAGGGCGCCGAATACTGGGGCGAGTCGGAGAAGGCGTGGCAAGCCTATCTCGCGCTGCCCGCCGACGCCGACGAGCAGCGTCTCGCCAGCGAGGTGACGGCGGCCCGCCAGGCGCTCAAAGACGCCTTCACACAGGTTCAGAACAGCATTGCTGCCGGACAGACCGACGTCTATTACGAGCAGGCCGCAGCGCTCGGCAAGCGTTATACAGCCTACGTGAATGCCAACGATGCGCTCAAGCGGCTCTATGACAGCCGCGCCAAAGAGAGCTTCGATTCGGCCGTCGGCACTTACGACCGGCTGTTCGCCATAACGCTCGGGGCGATTGCGTTTGCGATCGTGGCGGCATTCCTGACGGCCCGCTCGCTCGACCGGGCGATTACGCGTCCGCTCGACGACGTGCTCGATCACTTCAAGGAGATCGCGGACGGCAATTTGCAACGCGGCGTGCAGGTCACGTCGAACGACGAGATGGGCCGCTTGCTGGCGGCGCTCGCCAACATGAAAGCGCAACTGAGCGAGACCGTCGCCAAGGTGCGCAAGAGTGGCGAAGCGATTGCCGCGAGCGCGCGCGAGATCGCCGCCGGCAATCTGGATCTGTCGGCCCGCACCGAGCAGCAAGCCGCGTCGCTGGAAGAAACGGCGGCGAGCATGGAGCAATTGACGAGCACCGTGCGTCAGAACATGGAACACGCGCGGCAGGCCAATCAGTTGGCGCGTCAGGCGAGCGATCAAACCGGCGCGGGCGATACGGCGATGGTCGAAGTGACCGACACCATGCGCGCCATCGACGCGGGCTCGGCCAAGATTCGCGACATCATCTCGCTCATCGACGGCATTGCTTTCCAAACCAATATTCTGGCGCTGAACGCGGCCGTGGAAGCGGCCCGCGCCGGTGAGCAGGGGCGCGGTTTCGCCGTGGTTGCCGGCGAGGTGCGCACGCTGGCACAGCGCTCGGCCAGTGCTGCACGCGACATCAAGACGCTGATCGAGACGTCCGCCGAACGCTCGGCGGCCGGTAGCCGCATCGTCGGCGAAGCGGGAAAGGCGATGCACAGCATCGCGGACAGCGTGCGACGCGTGACCGACATCATGGCCGAGATCTCCGCCGCCTCCGAGGAGCAGACGGCCGGTATCGATCAGGTGGCACGTGCCGTCACGCAGATGGACGAAGTCACGCAGCAGAACGCCGCGTTGGTCGAGCAGGCGTCGGCCGCGGCGCAGTCGCTCGCCGAGCAGGCCGAATCGCTCAAGGAAGCCGTCGCCGTGTTCCGTCTGGCGAATCGGGCAGACGACGGCGGGCCGATCGCGGCGCCAACCGCCACCATGGCGCGCGCGCGCCTGCACGCTGTCGCGTCCTCCTGAGTGAGTCAGCCGTGAGCGGCGGCGCTCGTCGGTTCAGATCGACGAGCGTCCCGGCTGCCGGGGTGCCGTGAGGCGGCGAGGCGGCACCTAGCGGCACACGGCGGCACATAGCCGGGAAAGCTTGTAATCTGCGGCTTCACTTCAATGAACGCCTTTCCGGCACACCCCATCCATGAGCCAGCAAAAGCCAGTTGAATACGCAAGCGCCACGCCCGAGGTCAAGGCTGTCTTCGACGACATCAAGACCACTCGCGGCGTGCCCGACGTCAATAACTTCTGGAAGTACATCGCCCAGCACCCGCCGACCCTCGAGCGCACCTGGGACAGCGTCAAGGACGTGATGGCCGCCGGCGCCCTCGATCCGCTCGTCAAGGAACTCATCTACGTGGCGGTCAGCGTCACGAACAATTGCGGGTACTGTGTGGCGAGCCACACGGCGGCGGCGCGACGCGCGGGCATGACCGACGAGATGTTCGGCGAACTGATGGCGGTTGTCGGCATGGCCAACGAAACGAACCGGCTCGCCGTGGGCTACCGGGTGCCGATCGATCCCGCGTTCGAATAAGCCGAAGGGCGTATCAGCGCGCCATCCATTGGCGGTACTGCCGCGTCTGACATGCCGTGTTCAGTTGTTCCAAGACGAGCGCCCGTACGGGCGACACGGCGGGATGCGTCGACCGCCCGGCGCTCAGACGCTTGAGCTGAAACTTCACGACAGCCATGTTCGCGAGTGAGCCGAGCACCTTGTTCTTCCACCGTATCGGCTTGAGCTGCGGTGCGGTCTCCTTGCCTGAACGCCATTGATTCGGCAATTGCGGATCGAGCGACAGCGCGGTGGCAATGCCGACCATCGCCGTGCCACTCGCCACCACCTGCTCTGCGACGGCGCGACGCCGAATGCCGCCCGTGACCATCAGCGGCATGGCGGCCACCGTCACCATCTCGCGGGCAAACTCCAGAAAGTACGCCTCACGCGCCAGCGTCCTGCCGTCGCGCGCCTCGCCTTGCATGGCGGGTGCCTCGTAGCTGCCGCCGGATAGCTCGACCAGATCCACGCCCAGCGGGCCGAGCTGTTCGATGACGCGCCGCGCATCTTCCGGCCCGAAGCCGCCGCGCTGGAAGTCGGCCGAGTTCAGTTTGACGGACACCGCAAAGGTTGGCGCCACCGCACGTCGCACTGAGCGCACGACGTCGACAAGTAACCGGGCGCGGTTCTCCAGGCTGCCGCCCCAGCGGTCCTGTCGCTTGTTGGTCAACGGCGACAGGAACTGACTGAGCAGATACCCATGTGCCGCATGGATCTGCACCCCCGTGAAGCCGCTTTGCTCTGCGAGCAACGCGCTACGGGTGAAGCGTTCGATGATCTCGGCAATATCGGCTTCGGTCAGTTCTCTGGGCATGGCGAAACGTTTCGACAGCGAGCCGAGTTCGAGCGCGACGGCCGAGGGCGCCACGGTCTGCTGGCCGAGCGCTGACTGCATCTGCCGTCCGGGATGGTTGAGTTGCATCCACACCTGCGCGCCGTTGGCGCGTGCGGTCTGCGCCCAGCGGCGAAAGCGCTCAAGATGCGCGTCGTTTTCCAGCACGACCCCGCCGGGGCCTGTCATGGCGCGCGCGTCGATCATGACGTTGCCGGTGAGGATCAGGCCCGCACCGCCTTGTGCCCATGCATCATAGAGGCGCAGCAGGGCGTCGGACGGGCCGTGATCGGCGTCTGCCATGTTCTCTTCCATGGCCGCCTTGGCAATGCGGTTGGGAATCGATGTGCCGTTGGGCAGGATGAGGGGCGCGAAGAGTGTCATGGCCGGTGCCTCGAATTTTCAATTGACGATGGCATGACCATAACCTTAAAGTTCACTTTAATGTCAAGCGGTGAGAGGTCACAGATGAAGATCGGGGAACTGGCGCAGTTGAGCGGCGTGACGGCTTCGCGGATTCGCTTTTACGAGGCGCAGGGGCTGTTGCCGAGTGCGCAGCGACAGACCAACGGCTACCGCGAATACGATGACGACACACTCACACGGCTGGACCTGATACGGCGTGCGCAGAATGCCGGGTTTTCGCTTGAGGAAATCCGCTCGATGTTGCCGCCGGATCTGAACGCGTGGCCGCACGATACGCTGCTGGCGGTCTTGCGTCGCAAGGTGGAGGAGATCGGCGAGCTCGAGCGGAATCTGGCCCTCACGAAGCGCAGCCTGACGACACTGATCGATGCCATCGAGCATCGTGCGGAGGGAGAAGACTGCCAGCTGGCGGCGCAACGCGTGCTCGCATCGGTGGACGAGAGTCAGGGCACGCCGGGCACGGTGCCGCGGCGTGTCGCTGGCAGGAAGCGCGCCTGATCCGGCGCGATCCTCAAGGGTTTGTCAGGCGTTTATTGGACGTGCGTTACTCCGCCCAAACCCAACACTCATTACGTGCCTTGTCGTAAAGCACGCTTTGCCCACGATACTCGGTGGCACAGGCGGTACCGCGAAAGCGCACATCGGAGGGTGTCTGCGCTTGCATCCAGCTTTCCTCCTTGCCGCCGGCGCTGATGTCGGCCGCGCGATCCGTGGGTTTGCAGCCTTTGCCCTCGCACCAGTGCGCCTGCACCGGTTCACCACACGTATTGGCGATGTCGTACCAGTACATGTTCTTCACGGAGCTATCGGGTTTCACGTCGACGACCTTCAGGCAATTCGGGTACTGCTTCAGCACAAGGCGTTTGCGCCCGCTGCCGCTATTGCGCGCCGTTGAGGCCTGAGTGGTGATCTCGTCAAACTTCGTCTTGTGGGTGCGGGCGATGGCCTCAGGACTCCATCCGAGTTCATCGAGCCGTGCGGTGATCGCGCCCGCGAGACACTGATTGCCCGCCCGGCTGCTGGCTTGGGCGGGGTCGGCCATCTGGGCGTTGAGTTGTCCCAGGCGCTTTCGCAGCGCGACGGGGTTGCCGATGCCGATGTCGCGATAATCGCTTTCCCAGAAGCTTCGAGCGATGTCGGCAACCTGCGCCGGCGACGTTTGCGGGTGGCTTGCCGCGAGCCCCGCACGCAACGAATCCTCGCAGTTGTATCCGGCGTTCGTCACAAGCGCCGGCTTTTGCTGCGCCGTCGGTTGATAGACTTGCGGCGCGGGGCGAGGCGCAGGCGCCTGATACGACGGCGTGTCGTCGTCGATCTGCGGCTGCGGTTGCGGCTTCGACAGCGCATTGAGCGTATTCATCAGAATCTGCGCATTGACGTTGCCGCCGCTATTCGTGCCTGACCTCCCCGAATTCTGGTTGGCAGGTGCGGACGACGGCGGTGGCTGCATGGTCGCCCCGGTGACCAAACCCGCAGCGTCAGCGTCGCGCAATGGCGTTACGGCGCAGCTAATGAGGCACGCTGCTGCGGCCAAAACTCTGATCGATGTGTGCATGAAATTCCCCTGTTCTCTGGCGACGTTGGACCACGTCGCTTTGCGCACTTTTGAGTGCGCTGACGGGAATTACACCACAGTCGCCGGACCTAACCATCCTCCATTTTGATGAAATTCAGCGGCCCGCAAGGATCTCGTGTGCCTTGGCGATCACGGGCGTGTCGATCATCTTGCCGTCCAGTGCGACGGCCGCGCCACCGCTGGCGTGCGCAGCAGCCACGACTCGCTCGGCCCACGCGATTTCGTCGTCGCGCCACGCAAACGCCGCGTGCACGGCGGCGACCTGGCGAGGGTGGATGCACAGCTTGCCGCGAAAGCCGAGCGCGCGTGCCCGGCGGGCCGATGCCTCGATGCGTGCGGCGTCGTCGAGCGCGGTGGTAACGCCGTCGACCGGCGCGGCAATCCCCGCGATGCGCGACGCCAGCGTCAACTGTGAGCGGAAGAACAGCAGTTCGTCGCCATCGCCTTCGATACCGATATCCAGTTGGAAGTCGATGGTGCCGAACATCAACCGTTCGACGCGCGGCGCCGTGGCAATGTCGGCGAGCGCGGCGAAGGCCCTTGCGGTCTCGATGAGCGGCACGAGTCGCAATGCCGGCGCCGCGCCTTGCGCCGCCCGACCGAGCGTCGCAGCGTCTTCCGTTTTCGGCACGACGAGGCCGCTGAGCTGCGGCAGTGCGGCCAGCGCTGCAACATCGGCGTCGAACCACGGCGTCGACGCCGCGTTGATTCGCACATAGACCAACACTGCGGGTGTGTCCGATGTGGCGTCTGAGGTAGCGTTATCGAGCGCCTTGAGCCATTCGTGGACAGCGTCGCGTGCGCTGATCTTGTCGGCGGGCGGCACGGCGTCTTCGAGGTCGAGGATGACGGCATCCGCGCCGGACGCGAGCGCCTTGCCGAAACGCTCTGGACGATTGCCCGGCACGAAGAGCCAGCTTCGGATGACAGGATGAGCTTGCATCGCTTACACCGCCTGCGCCGCGTGCAGCGCTTCGATCTGCGACGCCGACCGGCCGAGCTCGGCAAGGATGGCGTCGGTATGTTGTCCCAGCGCGGGAATCGGATCCATGCGCGGCGTGAAGCCGGGCCCGGCGCTGGGCATACCCGGCGGAATCGGCGCCTTGACCCTGCCGTTCGGCGTTGCGACGTCTGCCCAGCGCGCTCGCGCGGCGAGCTGCGCATGGTGCCAGACGTCATGCATGTCGTTGAGGTTCGCATTGGCGATGCCCACGGCATCGAGGCGGCTCACCAGTTGCGGCGCGCTCAACTGCATGAAGACGTCGTGGATGATGGCGCGCAAGGCGTCACGATTTTCCAGACGCATCGGGTTCGACGCAAAGCGTGCGTCGTCGGCCAGCGCCGGTTGCTCCAGCACTTTGTCGCAGAAGATTTTCCACTCACGTTCGTTCTGCAAGCCGAGCATGACGGTCTTGCCGTCGCCTGTCTCGAACGGGCCATACGGAAAGATGGTCGCGTGCGCGGCGCCCGCCCGCGGCGGCGGGGACTGGTCGTCGACGGCGTAATAGAGCGGGAAGCCCATCCACTCGACCATGCATTCGAGCATCGAGATGTCGATGCGGCAGCCCCGCCCGGTCTTGCCGCGCTGGATCAGGGCCGAGAGGATATTGGTGTACGCGTACATGCCGGCGGCGATGTCGGCGATCGAGCAACCCGCCTTGGCGGAAGCGTCGGGCGACCCCGTCACCGAGAGGAAGCCTGACTCGCTCTGGATGAGCAGGTCGTAGGCTTTCTTGTCGCGGTAAGGGCCGTCGGGCCCATAGCCGGAAATGCCGCACACGATGATGCGCGGATAGCGAGCCGACAGCGCGTCATAGCTCAGGCCGAGACGATCGGCCGCACCGGGCGCGAGGTTCTGCACCAGCACGTCGGCATCGGCGAGCAGATCGTGCAACACGGCCTGCGCAGCGTCCTGCTTGAGGTCGAGCGTCAGGCTTTCTTTGGAACGGTTGGTCCACACGAAGTGCGACGACATGCCGTTCACGCGGCCATCGTAGGCGCGGGCAAAGTCGCCAGTCCCCGGGCGCTCGATCTTGATGACGCGTGCGCCGAGATCGGCCAGTTGACGGGTGCAGAACGGCGCCGCAATGGCGTGTTCGAGCGCGATGACCTTGATGCCGTCCAGGGGCCTCATGTCGAGAATCTCCGAAAAAGGTGAGCGGGGCGGGCCGGATCAGACGATCTTTGCGAGCACGATCAGGCTCAGCGTGATCGTGATGGCACCGCCAATGCGAGTGGCGATTTGGGCGAACGGCATCAGTCGCATGCGATTGGCGGCCGTCAGGATGGCCACGTCGCCGGTGCCGCCCATGCCGCTGTGGGTGCCGACGACGATGGCCGCATCGATGGGATGCATGTTCATGCGGCGGGCCACGACGAAGGCCGTTGCCATGAGCGTGAGCACGGTCGCGACGATCGTCACCAGCGTGGGCACGTTGAACGACGCGACAACCTTCTGCCACGGCGTGATGACGACACCGATGGCGAACAGCAGCGGGTAGGTCACGGCCGTGGCGAAGAATTTGTAGACGACGCCGGCACCGGCTTCGATCTTCGGCGAGAAGATGAAGCCGATTTTCGCGGCGACAGCCAGCACCAGCATCATCACGGGGCCGGGCAGGCCGAGCGTGTTTTGCGCGAGCATGCCGACGAAGTAGAGGCACACGGCGATCATGCCGGCGGCGGCGATGTCGGTGGCGTCGACCGGCGAGGCGGGCGCGCCGTGCTCACCGTGGGTACCGTGTGCACTGTGGGCGTTGTGCGCGCCGAGGTCGTCGTTGCCCGAGCGCATGAGCTGGCCGTTGCCGGTGAGCGACGGATAGCGTTTGCCGATGGCGTTGAGTACCCCGGAGAAGACGATGGCGCAGACGTTGCCGAGCATGACGGCGGGCAGCGCCTGGGCGAGCAGGTCGCCGGCGCTCTCGTGCAGCACTTCGGAGTAGCCGATGGTCAGGGGAATCACGCCTTCGCCCAGACCGCCGGACATCACCGGAACCACGACGAAGAACACGGTGTGGAAGAGTCCCATGCCCAGCAGCGTACCGACGGCCGTGCCGACGATACCGGCAAGCACCGAGCCGATCGCCAGCGGGACGAAAATTCTGAGAAAGCCGCCGATCAGCACTTTGCGGTCCATGCTCAGAATGCTGCCTACGATGATGCCCGGGATGAACAGGTACAGGAAGTTGCTTTGCTTCCAGAAGCTGACGATGGGGGTGACGACCGACGGCGGCAACGCGTGCGTGAACACGAGCCACGACGGCAGAAATGTGACGAGGATCACCGGCCCGCCAATGCTGCGGAAGATGGGAATGCGTTGCCCGATCTCCATGCAGGTGAAGCTGCACACGGCGAGCAGGGCGATGATCGGTGAGAGTTCGGCCGAGAGCTTGCCCGTGGTCAGGACCGTCGTCACGATGGCCGCGATCAGCACGAGGTGCACCGGCAGCGGCACGATCCCGACACGCATGTCCATGATGCGCCACCAGGCATCTCGCAGCGGATGCTGGGTTTGCGTCGCCGTGGGATTTGCGTTGGCGCCGTGGCCGCGTTGAGCGGTGGTGGCAGAAAGTCCGTCTCGCATTCTGTTGTCTCCGTGCGTCAATTTGGAATTGATTTGTTGACGGGACTATAGGCGTGCGCGGCGCAGCGGAGGAAATACCGATTTTGGATGTGGGTATAGGGTGAAACTATGGCTTGGCGGATGTTCAGATTCCCGGAGCGCGAGGATCGGCGGCGTGTGGGGGCGAATGGCATTTGACGTGGCGTGCAACCGGTCGTCGTATAGCGGTACGCTATGGCTTTTCCTCCCTGTGCGCCGGTGAAAATCGGTGGCGTGTGCCGTGATGGACGTAAGACAGCTCCGAAATTTCGTGACGATCGTGGACAGCGGCAGTGTGTCGAAGGCAGCCGAGCGGCTGCATATCGCGCAGCCATCGCTTAGTGCGCAATTGCGGGGGCTCGAGGAGGAGTTGCAAGCGCAGTTGCTGCTGCGCAGCGCGCAGGGCGTCACACCAACGGAGGCGGGTAAGGCGTTGTATCGGCACGCTCGCGTGGTGTTGCGGCAGATGGAGCAGATTCGTCAGGAGGTACGCGAGGGCGGTGGCAGCGAGGCGGGGCCGGTCGCGGTCGGCTTTCCGACGACGATCGCCGCGATTCTCGCCGTGCCGTTGTTCGCGCGGGTGCGCGAGCAGTATCCGGGCATTCGATTGCAGATTTTCGAGAGCATGAGCGGCTACATCGGCGAGTTGCTGGCCAACGGGCGGCTGGATCTGGCGATGTTGTTTCGGGATTCGGAAACGCGCGGCGTGTCGGTCATGCCGCTATTCGACGAGGCGTTGTATGTGCTCGGGGGGCACCGGGTGTGTCCGGCGATCTACGAAGGGGATGGGGACGGCACCTGCGAGTTGGCGAAGCTGGCCAACGTGCCGATTGTCGCGCCGAGCGGATCGAATGGCTTGCGCTTGCTGATCGAGCGCAGTTTTGCGCAAGCGAATGCGGAGTTGAACATCGTGGCGGATATCGACTCCTTGCCGACGCTTATCGACATTGCCCGCTCGGGCGACGCTTGCTCGATTCTGCCCGCCTCGGCGCTGGCGTCGCGTGACCCGGCGCTGCGCCCGCCATCGCGACGCATCGTCGCGCCTCACCTGCAACGGCCGGCCAGTGTGTGCTGGTCGAACTCGCTGCCGGTGGGCTCGGCCACGGTGGCGGTGCGTCAGTGCATTGCCGATCTCATTCGAGAACTTCAGGCCGACGGGCATTGGACGGGCATCACGTTGCGTCCCGCCGATCGGGGTATCGATCTGGCTTGAATCGCAGCGTGCCGTCGCGGGCGGATTTCGGATTTCGTCTGTCCCGCGCGTGCCGGTGTCCTTACTGTCGCATGCCGATCGCCAGACGATTGAACGCACTCATCAGCGCGATGGCGAAGCTCAGGTCGGCGATTTCCGCTTCGGTGAAGTGTTCGCGCAGCGGCTCGAAGTCCTCATCGGGCGCATGCGTACGATCGATGGCGACGAGGGATTCGGTCCAGGCCAGGGCGGCGCGCTCACGCGCGCTGTAGTGCGAGCTGACGCGCCATCCGGCCAGACTGTCGATCTTGAAGTCCGGGGTGCCGCCAGCGCGCAGCGCCTTCGCGTGCATCTCGAGGCAGAACGCGCACCCGTTGATTTGGGACACGCGCAGGTACACCAGTTCGACCAGCGGCTTGCCGAGGCTGCTTTTCTCCAGCGCCTTTTTGGTCGCGGTGAACCCTTGGTAGGCTTCGGGCGACAGCGTGTAATACGGCAAACGAAGGGCACTCATGCAAATTCTCCAGAATAGGTAGTGAAACGCGTCGCAACGATCGGGGGCTTGTCGCAACGTCATCACTTTAGGAAAATCATGTCCCAGGAGTCAGAGGCAAGAATTGACGAAATGAATAGGACATCGTGATGGACTTCCCGTATCTGAAGCCGCGCCCGGGCGACGACGCACCGCTTTATTGGCAGTTGTACCGGCGTTATCGCGATGCCATCGCCTCGGGCAAGCTGCGTCCCGGCGACCGTGTGCCATCCGTGCGAAGCCTTGCCAGTGAGCTGAATCTGGCGCGCGGCACGATCGAGCTGGCGTATCAGATGCTGACGAGCGAGGGGTATTTCTCGCCACGGGGTGCGGCGGGAACGTTCGTGTCGCCGTGTCTTGCGCATGCGGATGGCACGGTGCCGGTCATTGCGCCGACGCCACCCCCGCCAGTGCCTGCCAACGACCAGATGGCGGTAGGCGCCCCCCGTCCATTTCAACTGGGGCTGCCCGCGCTCGATGCGTTCCCGCGCAAGACTTGGGGGCGTCTCGCCGCACGCAATCTTCGCGCGTTGAACCTGACATCGATGGCCTATCCCGAGTCAGCCGGTTACGGCCCGCTGCGGCACGCCATCGCCACGTATCTGGGCATTTCCCGGGGGATTGCCTGTACGGCGGAGCAGGTCTTCGTGACCGCCGGCTATCGCGCCGGACTCGATCTCGTATGCCGGGCGTTGCTCAAACCGGGCGACGAGGGGTGGTTCGAGGACCCCGGCTATCTGTTCGCCCGTCAGTTCCTGCGCGCCGCCGGCATGCGCCTGACCCCGATCCCCGTCGACGACGAGGGGCTGGACGTCAGCTACGGCATCCAACACGCTGCGAACGCCCGCTTTGCCGTCGTAACGCCCACGCATCAAAGCCCGACCGGCGCGACGCTGACGCTTGCCCGGCGGCTCGCGCTGCTCGAATGGGCCGGGCAGCAAAATGCCTGGATCGTGGAAGACGACTACGACAGCGAGTTTCGCTATCACGGCCGCCCCGTCCCGGCGCTCAAGAGCCTCGATCACGATGGCCGCGTGCTCTACACCGGCACGTTCAGCAAAGTGCTGTTTCCCGGACTTCGTCTGGCGTATCTGGTCGTCCCCGTCTCGCATATCGATCGCTTCAGACAGAGCGCCAGCCTCCTCGGTGGCGCTGGCCCGATCTCCTTGCAAGCGACGGTCGCCGACTTCATGGAACACGGACACTTCGCTCGACATTTGCGCAAGATGCGCACGCTATACGCCGAACGGCGCAGGCTCCTCGTCAACGCACTCGGCCACGTGTTCGGTGATGATCTCTTCGTGCAACCCCAGGCCGGTGGTATTCACGCCCTCGCTTATCTGCGCAATGCCCTCGCCACTCTCGACGATGTCTCCCTCGCCAACGCCGCTCTCGATCTCGGACTCGCCGTACATGCTTTGAGCCACTGGCAAACGCTGGGGCCGCCTCGCTACGGGCTGCTCATGGGGTTCACCAATATTGCTGACGCGGATTCGGCGCTTAGCCTCAGTCAACGCCTGCTGGCAGCGGCCAACGCTTGCCGCTAACACTTGTCGTTAATGCTTGTCGTTAATGCTTGCCGTTAACGCCCCCCTCCAGACGGACCGGAGCCCCTTTCCGCCTCTCAGACATAAACCCAACTCGATTCAGAAAGGGGCTCCGGTCCGTCTTCCTCCATCCCGGTGGTGCTTCGCGCCAACGACTTTTTTTTAACCCTCGTCTGAGTTTGTCTCGTTCGGCCGCAGAAACCATATCGCTACAGGTGCTTTGGAAACCCGTTATGCTTCTTTGGCTGACGCTCGGCGTCCCTTTTTTTTGACGACTTTTTCGTCTCTGCTTTCGCTTTTCAGGAGTCCCCACTCGTGGCCGCTTTCGAAATCGACGATATCGTCTCCTCACTGCACTCCGCACGCCTGCGCTGGCGCGACGGACAACGCCGCATGTTCGAGTCCGGCGGACGCGATCTGCCCTCGCGTGAACGCCTCGCAGAAATCGTCACGCGTCTCAAAGGCGTTCTTTTCCCCATGCGCCTCGGACCGCTCGACCTCCACCAACAAGGCGAAAATTATTACGTCGGTCACACGCTCACCAGCGTCCTGAACGATCTCTCGGAACAAGCCCGCCTCGAATGGCGCTATAAAGCCCGGCACAACGCCGAGATTACCGACGCACTCATCGAGGAACGCGCCCACTCCGCCATCCAGCAACTCGCCCGCAAACTCCCCGAAATCCGCGAACTGCTCGATTGCGATGTCCTCGCCGCCTACCAAGGCGACCCCGCCGCAGGCAGCGTCGACGAAGTCCTGATCTGCTACCCCGGCATCCAAGCCATGATCCATCACCGGATCGCCCACGAACTCTATCGCCTTGAACTGCCACTGCTCGCGCGCATCATCGCCGAACAAGCCCACTCGGAAACCGGTATCGATATCCACCCCGGCGCCCAAATCGGCGCAGGCTTCTTCATCGATCACGGCACCGGCGTCGTCATCGGCGAGACCGCAATCCTCGGTCAGCGCGTACGCGTCTATCAAGCCGTCACCCTCGGCGCCAAACGCTTCCCCGCCGACGACGACGGCAACCCGCGCAAAGGCCTCCCCCGTCACCCGATCGTGGAAGACAACGTGGTCATCTACGCCGGTGCGACGATTCTCGGCCGAGTCACCATCGGTCAAGGCTCCGTCATCGGCGGTAACGTCTGGCTGACGCAAGACGTACCCCCGTACAGCAACATCACGCAAGCCCGCTCGCGCACGGAAGCCGGCTCGCCCCCCGTCTCAGGATGCGATAGCGACCCGTCCTGATCCCCTTGCCAAGGCGCCGTGTTCCGTCAGGCTGTCGCCGGCGGCGCGGCGATTCGTGCCCTCACTTCCGGTGACGCAAGGCAGGTCGCCACGGCCTCAAAGCCCGGGGCGCCAGGGTAGGGCGCCACGCGTACCGGCGGACTGTGGTTGGCCGGGCACAGCACGATGGCTTCGTCCGGGCCAACCGCCGTCAGGTCGAGAATGGACGACGAACGCGTCATCATGAAGAGCGGCTGCTGCCTTGTCCTCGTGTGCCGGCGCAAGTAGCGAATCAACGCTTCCTGTGTGTTCTGCGCAAGGTCCTGCTCGATCATGTCGACGACCAGCGCACCGCTACGCTCAGCCTCCAGCGCCGCAAGCAGTACCGTCAACGCTTCTGACCCGGTGGCGCCTTCGTCTCGCAACCACGTCATCGCCTGATCGACTCGCGCCCTTAGTGCCTCGTCGTGATCGAGGGCGTGCAGGGCGGCGGCGCGGCCCTCGGCCAGCCGGTCGAGTCCCAGAAAGGTGCCGTTCGGTAACGCCTGCGCCAGTCGCATCGCCAGCCGTGTCTTGCCGCTGCCCAACGATCCGATGATGTAGTTCAACGCGCGGATGTCGCGCCATTCAAACCGCTCGCCACCCCACGGCCACGGTAGCGCGAAGGCCACGCTCGGCGCCGCCCGTTCGATGAGGCCCGGCAATTCACCCTCGGCCGGCATCCGGCCAGCCGCAATTCCCGCGCGTAAGCTGCGCACTTTCTCCAACCGGTGAAGCCGCTCACGAATCTCGTCGTCAAGCACCCGTTCGTGCGCGGCCAATGCCGACGCCAGGGCGTGCGGATCGCCGCCGCTCAGCACGCGCGCGACCTGCGCAAGGCTCAAGCCCAAGGCACGCAACGCCACCACTTCCGCGGCCCGCGCCAATTCGTCGGGGCCATAGAGGCGATAGCCCGCCGATGTCCGGCCCGGTAAAAGCAGTCCGTGCTGCTCATACAGCCGCAATGCCTTGTTCGAGACGCCAAGCCGTCGCGCCGCATCCGACGCATTCAGGCGCATTGCAGAATCGCTCATCGTTCACCTCGTTGTGTTGACCCGCTGCTCACTCGTTGACGCCATCGTCAGGCTGGCCCCAAGGGGCAGGTCAACAGCCATCGACATTACTTAGCATATCAACGGTTGTCGAATTAATTAACCGGCCGGTCGGTTTTTGTCATGCTAGGCTTCATAGCGCCTTCCCAAATAAAAATTACGGAGACATTGATGACTTTGATTTCTCGTTCGCTGCGCGAAGCCGTGACGATGTCGGCACTGCCGTGCACCCGCAACGGCAACGTCAGCCACAGACGACTGCCCGCAGGTCTGGCCGCCCCGCTGCTGAGCCTGGCGTTGGTGGCACCGATGGCGGTCATGGCCGCGACCACTGCGACCGCAGGGGCGGCAGAGGGAAACGCCGCCGGCACCGCAGCGATGGCGTCGCAGACGAGCGCGGTTCCCGCACGCACCGACGTGACGATCAAGCGCGACGCGTTCGGCGTGCCTCACATCTATGCGTCGACGACGTACGCGCTGTTCTACGGCTACGGCTATGCCATCGCACAGGATCGGCTGTTTCAGATGGAGATGGCGCGCCGCAGCACGCAAGGTACGGTCGCTGAAGTGCTGGGCGAGAAATTCGTCGACTTCGACAAGTCGATCCGTGGTAATTACTGGCCGGCCTCGATCCGTCGCCAACTCGCAGATCTGCCGCAGCGCGAACGCGATATTCTCGACGGCTATGCCGCCGGCATGAACGCCTGGATTGCGCAGATCCGCGCGCAGCCGGACACGCGCATGCCGAAGCAATTCAATGACTTCGGCTTCCAACCCGCGAACTGGGATGCCTTCGATGTCGCCATGGTCTTCGTCGGCACGATGGCCAATCGCTTCTCCGACGCCACCAGCGAGATCGACAATCTCGCACTGGTCACGGCGCTCAAGGACAAGTACGGCGAGCGCAAGGGGATGGCACTGTTCAATGAACTGAAGTGGATCGTCAATCCGGACGCGCCTTCGACGGTGCCGGCTTCGGAAGGCGTCTATCCGGTAAAGGTCGGCCCCGACGCCGGCGCGCCGATGCAACCGCTGGCCCGCTACGACGGCCCCGCGCCGATGTTCGCCCGTCTGGCACGTGGCAGCGACGGCGCACTGCTGCATCAGGACTCGGAGACCAACGCGGCCACGATGCTCGCGCAATTCGCGGCATCGGGACAACCCGGTCTCGCAGGCTTTCCGACGACCAGCAATATGTGGATCGTCGGCAAGAACAAGGCGCGTGATGCCCGCGCGATCATGCTTAACGGCCCGCAATTCGGCTGGTTCGCGCCGGCCTACACGTATGGCATCGGTCTGCACGGCGCGGGCTTCGATCTCGTCGGCAATACGCCCTTCGGCTATCCCTGCATTCTCTTCGGTCACAACGGCAAGATCTCGTGGGGCTCGACGGCAGGCTTCGGTGACGACATCGATATCTACGCCGAGAAGCTCGACCCCGCCAACCCGAACCGCTACTTCCACAAGGGGCAGTGGCACGACATGGAGAAGCGCGTCGAAATCATTCGGGTGAAGGGGGCGGAGCCGGTCGTGCAGGAGGTCTATCGCACGGTGCACGGCATCGTCATGCAGCGCGACGCGAAGCAGCCCATCGCCTACGCCAAGGCGCGCGCATGGGACGGCCTCGAAGTGCAGTCGCTGCTCGCCTGGACGCACCAGGCACAGGCGCAGGACTGGAAGTCGTGGACGGCCCAGGCGGCGCGTCACGCACTCACCATCAACTGGTATTACGCCGACGTGGCGGGCAATATCGGCTACGTTCACACCGGCGCGTATCCGTCGCGCCAGCCGGGACACGACCCGCGCCTGCCGGTACCGGGCACCGGGGAGTGGGACTGGAAGGGCCTGCTGCCGTTCTCGACCAATCCGAAGGTCTACAACCCCAAACAGGGCTGGATCGCCAACTGGAACAATTCGCCGCAAAAGGGCTATCCGGCGAGCGATCTGTTTGCGTTCGTGTGGGGCGGGGCCGATCGCGTCGTCGAAATCGATCAACGCATCGAGGCGCACGACAAGCTGAGCGTCGACGACATGTGGCAGATCCTGAAGGACACCAGTGCGGTAGACGTCAATCGCCGCCACTTCCTGCCATTCATCGAACGGGCGACAGCCAACCTGCCCGCGACCGACGCACGACGCCAACTCGCCGCGCAATTGACCGCGTGGAACGGCTTGAGCCGCGATCCGCAGCACACCGGCCATTACGATACCGCCGGCCCAGCCATCATGGACGCATGGCTGAGCGCCATGCTCAAGCGCACGCTGGGTCAAGTGGTGCCTGCGCCTTACGACAAGTGGTTCCTCGCGAGCGGGTATGCCGCGCCTCAGGATGGACCGACCGGCTCGCTCAATATCGGCAACGGCAGCAAGGTGCTCTATGAGGCGCTGCGTGGCGACAAGGCGGGCGTGCCGCAAACGTTCGACATCTTTGACGGCAAACGTCAGGACGACGTGATCCTCGCGGCACTCGACGACACGATCGTCGCGCTCAAGACGAAGCTCGGCCCGGACATGTCGGCATGGCGAGCGCCGACGGTGCCGCTGACGTTCCGTGCGAATAATTTCTTCGGTGTGCCACAGGCGAATGCCGCTGAAGCGGCCCGTACGCCCGTCTACATGAACCGGGGCACGGAGAACGACCTGATCGTTTTCGGCCCCAGGGGCGGCGCAGGCAAGGTGACGGCCTACGACGTGGTCGCGCCAGGACAAAGCGGATTCGTCGCACCCGACGGCACACGTTCGCCGCACTACGCCGACCAGTTGGAGATGTACACGTCATTCGGACGTAAGCCTTTGTGGCACGACGCGGCTGACGTGAACCGCGCGGCGAAATCGGTCGAGCGCCTGCACATCGAACGGGTGCCCGACGCCCAGTAAGTCGCCCTAAGCGTGGCCGTTCGCCACGCTTAGTTCGTCACCGTTCGTCAGGCAAGCCCCGCCGCGCCCGCAATGGCGCATAACGCCACCACGGCAAGCGGCGGGGCTTGCCATCGCGTCAACAGCACGAACGCGACGGCGGCAATCGCGAAGTCGGCCGCATTGTGTACCGCGCTCGTCCACACCGGCGAGTACAACGCCGAGGCCAGAATTCCCACGACGGCGGCATTCACCCCGGCAAGCATTGCCGCAGTCGATGCCCGTTCGCGCAGCATCTGCCAATGCGGCAGGGCGGCGATGACGAGCAGCAACCCCGGCAGGAATATGCCGGCCGTCGCCAGCACTGCACCAAGCCACGGATGTGCCGGGTTTCCCGACAGCCACCCGAGAAACGTCGCGAACGTGAAGAGTGGCCCCGGGACCGCCTGCGCGGCGCCATAGCCGGCGAGGAAGTCGTTCGCCGACACCCATCCCGTGGCGACGGTCTGCTCCTGAAGCAGCGGCAGCACCACATGACCACCGCCGAACACCAGCGCTCCGGCACGGTAGAAGCCATCGAATATCGCGACCTCACGCCCGTGGATGAAGTGGTGCAGCACAGGAAGGCCGGCCAGCAGGGCGACGAAGAGCAAGAGCGCGACGGCCCCCGCCGTGCGCGACACCCGGAACCGATGCGGCGACGCCGACGGCGGTGTTGCCTGCGGATCGACCGCGCGCAGCAGTCCGTAGCCAAGCCCCGCGCCGAGCACGATTACGAGGAGCTGGGCGAACCGGGTCGTCGCAAACGCAAGCATGGCGATGGCGACCAACGCGATGCCTGCACGGCGCGCGTCCGGGCATAGGCGTCTTGCCATGTCCCAGACCGCCTGCGCCACGACAGCGACCGCCACCAGTTTGAGCCCGTGCAGCACGCCATCACCGACTGGACCGCCGAGATACGGCGCCACGACCGCGAACCCGAGAAGCAACAACACCGATGGCAGTGTGAAGCCGCACCACGCCGCGATGCCGCCCAGCCAACCGGCGCGCAACAAGCCGATGGAAAATCCGACCTGACTGCTCGCCGGTCCGGGCAGAAACTGGCACAGCCCCACCAGGTCCCCGAAGCGCGCGTCGTCGAGCCAGCGACGACGCTCCACGAACTCCCGCCGGAAGTAGCCGATGTGGGCCACCGGCCCGCCAAAGCTGGTCAGACCCAGTATGAGGAATACGCGCAGCACATCGAGTGCGGCGCGTGGATGCGTGGCGGGCAGGCCGAGGGTGGCCTCGTTATCGGTTTTCAACGTATCCAACGTAAGGAATCGGGGGACGAAAGCGATGCCAGCATAGCCGCAAAGCGGTGACGTCAGCATGACGCGCCTGCGCATTGATGTCCTTGGAGCTTACGCGAGATTCATCCGCCCGGTGCCGACCCTTGTGGCGTATCGACTTGTCCATCTGCGCGCTGGGCGGCGAGACTGCGGCACGCACCGAATCCGTCTCCCAAATATGAGGCGGCATCGGACCTCGAAGTGAAAACTGCCACAGTCGGCGGGTCGTTTCAGCAATCGTGCGGCCTCGTGCCGCGTTAGCGTAGAGCCCCCTTGCCGCGAGCGTTGTGCCTTGCGAGCGCGCGAAGGCACCTCGCAGCAAGGCTCACAGGAGATACGCCGAATGACACGATTGCACTACGCAATGCCACACCACGCGCATCGACCGTCGGTGCATACGCATGACGCAAGGCCACGCCGAATGCATGCAGCGTTCGTCGACGACTTGCGCGCCGGTGCGCCAATGCCCCGACGGGAGGTGAGTTACACGGACCACGCGCGCGCGCCCCGTCGCCTTACCTCGCGGCAGGCGCGAACTGCCGAGTTATCGCGCGAATCCGGTCGCGTCGCCGGGCGCGGGGCCTCCAATGCCATCTTCGCGCTCACACTGCTGAGTGTGGCAGGTATTGCCGGTGCGGCCACCCTTGCTACCGGTGTCTCCGCCGGCCCGGCTACCGGTTTGCGGTCCGCCGCACGCCGGAGCGCACTCATGGCGTCCATGGCGTCCATGGCGCCTGTGTCGCCGTCGCACTCGATCTCCTTGTCCGGCATCAACGCCATGCTGGGGGCGGGGCCCTCGCATCCGGCCGGTGGCGACGTGCTGCCTCAGTGCGTACCGGCACAGCAAACGCAGCCACTCGGCATCCCGCCCGCACCGGCACACAGCGACGCGGCGCAGCAAGCAGGGCTGATGACCTACCGGGAGGACCTTCAGCGAGTCATCGTCGCCATGATCCGCGAGGCGGTGGCATCCGCGGACGAGGCGACGCGAGCGGCCTTCGCGAATGCCGAGGTGCTGAGTCCGAGGTACATGGTGCTTCGCATCAAGCCAACGGATACGCAGGGGCAAGGATTGCCGCGGGTGTACGTCGCACCTTGTGGCGTGGCGTTGTATCTTCGCGACGAGCGCGGTCGTTGGGAAGCGTTCGCGCTATCGCTGTCACCCGATGCGCCGTCGCTCATCACGCCGATCACACCGTGCGGACCGCGCGGCCGGGCCGGGAATTGGTGTCTCGCAAAAACGTTGGGGCCCGTGTTCTGGGGGCCGCAGTGGGCGTCGATCGAATCCACTATCGGCGAGAACGATGACTTGCGATTCATCGGGACGAGGGCGGGCGCGACGGTTTCGCCCGGATGGCCGTCTCCGCAGACATCCGTGCTCGAATCGCCTGACATGGAAGAAGTCGCCGAAACGTTGCTCGAGACGGTGATGCAGGGTGACGCTCAAAGCCGGTGTCGACCACCGGCCGACGTCCGTTCGCCGCGACATCCCCGAAGCACCGCCGTGAGCGCACCGGGCGATATCGGCGGGACACAGGCGCTGGCGTCGCGTCTGCGCTTGTCGGGGCTTGAATGTCTCGCGGCAGTCCTCCAGGCCGGCACGTTCGATCGGAGTGCCATCGCTTTGCTGAAGCATCTGTGGCCGGGCGCGCCAGCGCCATTGCCCGATGCGCTGGCCACGCCGCGATCGCCGGCACTGGCCACGTTTTCTCACGAGCCCTTCAACGGCCCAATCGGACGCGGCGTGCAGTGGTCATTACCGCCGGACGTCTACGTCGAATACCTTCCCGACCTGGCGCAAAACGGCGTGAAGGTCTTTGAAATCGACGGCCAGCGCTATGGCGTGTCGGTAGCGCGCACGCGCAAACATGCCTCCGACCTTCGTCCGCTCGAGCAGATGCGTGCCGAGTTGGGACCGGAATCGCTGTGCCGCATCTCGCGCGGCGTCGGAGCCGACGTTGACGGCATGTGCCTCGAATGCCACGGCGAACAGGACGGTGAGATCACCGTCACCGAGCAGGGGGCGACGGTGACGCAGCATCAGGCGATGGAAGCGTCGCCGATGGTGCGTTTGCGCGTCGCGGTATATTCGCGCCCCTTTTCCGCCTCCGACGGCCGCCTGGCGTTCTACGCGTTTGGACGTCTTGGTCACTTCGACGAGGACGGGACGCCAAGGGTGTCGGCGCAGTCGCCTGAGGTCGACGTCGCGGTCTACCCATCCGAAATGAACGGCGAACTGACCTACTACGAGCAGCCAACGACCGATGGCCCGGTCGGTGGCAGGCGCGTCAGACTCACACTTGGGGACATGGCTGTGGCGGCGCCGTTCGGCACGTATCGAGACAGGCGCGGCACGCTGCACGGAGTCGTGCAACTCTCGCACGAGGTCTACTACCGTTTCGTGCTGCCCATTGGCCATGCGGCGAGGGCACCCCATCAGGTTCATTTGCGCTACCGCCGCGCGGAGCACCGCGATATCCGCGAGTATCGGAATGCGCAGAATCATCGCGCGGCAGCCGAGAACGCCATCGTGTTGCCATCGATTACGTATAGCGAGGCCCGCACGCTGTTGCGGCTGTACCTCAAAGTCTGGCAACAGGCACCGTCGCCAGCGGAGGTTTGGCGCGGGCTTGAGGACATTCCGTTGTCCGTGGTCGACGCGCGCGAAGCGATTTGCACCCTGACGCAGGCGATCGAACAGCGGGTGGCGGCGTCCCGAACGCCGCCCGCGTCGCCCGGCGCAAGCGGGTTTGCGCCCCCGCCGGACCTCGATGCGCAATTGATGCCGATGTTCAATCGATTGTGGAGCCATTGGCAACGCTATCCGGCGCAGGCCGACGCGTTCATCAACGCGATTTCGAGAGTCTTCGTGTCGCGCCCGGGGCCGCTCGCCGTCTGGTCGCAGTTGCCGTTCGTCGGGGATGTGCAGACAACGTGTGAAGTGCTGTCGATATTCGAGACGTTATTTCCCGACATGTCTGACCTGCAAGGGCTCGTCGCCGGGAATGCGCGTGCGGCGCGCGATGTCAGCGATCAGATGCGCGAGGTTTCAGGCAACGCTAACATCGCGGTCGCGCAAGTCACGCTCGTCGACGGTACACGCACGATCTACTACAGCATGTCCGGGCTCCAGCACAGGACGCTGCGAACGAGTCCCTCAGGCGTGCGCATCGTGGACGCGGGCAAGGCTTACAAGCAGCGGCAGGATAACGTGATTGACCAACGCCGCAAGTCGCCCCGCACGGGAACGGATGCGATCGTTACCTTTACCGAGCCACCTCATCTGCGTTTCGCAATGGCCGATGCGGACCTGCCGACATACAACGCCGCGACGCAGGGGGCCCAGGCTCGCACGCTCGACACCGAGAGAATGATTCTGGCGCAGGTCTATGCGGATTATCCGTCGGGGGAGAACGTCATCCGCTCGATCGTGCTGTGCTCGCGCATGCCGTTCTGCGACGCTTGCGCCGTCAATCTCGCGATGGTCCCGTACCACTATCCGGATGCCGAACTGCGGTTCTACTACGTGTCGCCGGCACCGCGGGATCGCAGGGCGCAAGAC
>NZ_JAELTP010000663.1 GCF_016428915.1 Pandoraea sp. ASV26 | reverse complement strand
ACGCAGCAGTCTTCATTGAAGTGACAATCCGGGCACTTATTTACAGCCATAAAGCTTAATCGAAAACCATCAGTCATCCCGTGCCGTTGCTCCTCCGCACACTTTCCCATTCTGGCAATAGTGAGCGTGTTGTTCCCCCAGTCTCGGCCCTCGGCTCCGATGGTTCACAGACTGGACGAAAATCCCGTCCCATAAGCCTAAATAAAGGCGTTTACTGTATTTAACTTGTATAAAATTATTCGCTCAATTCCTGCTTTGTATATGATCTGCGAGCCCACCTATTACTAGTATTGCGTAACGCAAGCAAACGGCAACTACCAAGGTGGAGACGCGTGGCTGTGACATCACAACGAGTTCATTGAAGAATAACGCCTGTCTCTTATACACATCTCCGAGCCCACGAGACGATATT
>NZ_JAELTP010000662.1 GCF_016428915.1 Pandoraea sp. ASV26 | reverse complement strand
ACTATGAGAAGTCTTTAATTCAAATGTCCTTAACTCGATATTGTCCAACGGATGTGCTTTATAAGCTTGCGCACTGCCAATTGATGTACTGGCGTCGTACGGACATGAATAAGCAAAGGGGTGCTCGTCATTTTCGGGGCAACTGTCAGACGCGTAAACACAATCTGACTCATCTCCCAAATGCCTGGGGCCTCTTTTAGAATTAATACTATCACTTTGTTGATCCTTTGTACGGAAATAGCTCGAAGAGGGTTGCGTTTGTTGCTTTGAAGACGAGGAACGAATGTTAAAAGCGCCGCAAGAAATTTTGGAGATGATGGGCCGGAGAAAAGGGAGACTAGCTGAGCATGGTTATCAGACGAGAGAAAAGACTAGAACACCACGCATAAAAGGCACGTACCGCAAATAATAGC
>NZ_JAELTP010000661.1 GCF_016428915.1 Pandoraea sp. ASV26 | reverse complement strand
ATGCTGCTGCGAGAGCCATGGCAATTTGAGGCACGCTGCTAAGTAAGTCTGTAGCTGAGCCGATGCTAAAGAGAAGGAGATTCATGACTTGAAGCGTCTTAGCAATGTCTGGGCTACTCTCTTGTGCGAGTAGCTTTGTGCCATGGTAAAAACAAAGCGCTGTGAGCGCGTAACTCATTGATTGGTATAGTCCAAACAATGGTGCAGAATACCATGCTCTTTTGAACCCGAGCTGTAAAGTGTCTTTCGACGAAGCGCCATATTTTGAAGTGAAATGCTCCTCCAAAGCCCATGTCCGAACTGTTTTGAGCTTAGACAAGACCTCTGTGAGTATGGCGCTTGATGCCGCCGCTCCTTTGTTGCATTTTGTCTCCCATCGGTCACTGACAATGGCAAAAGACTTGACAGAGGCC
>NZ_JAELTP010000660.1 GCF_016428915.1 Pandoraea sp. ASV26 | reverse complement strand
ACCCTAAACAAGCACGTTACATCCGCCGTCTGACCTTGAGAAATTTACTTTAGTGGGTTGCTGCCAACATGGTGGTTCCCTCATTCACTATTGGTGTTTTGGGGAAGCCACTATTTGGCGTTGGCTTTGTAGACTCTGTTTTGGTCATCATTTTCTTCAATCTTCTCGGTAGCGCCACTGTGTGCTTCTTCTCCGTCTTCGGTGCTGTCTTCGGTCTCCGCCAAATGACACTCTCCCGGTTCTGGTTTGGCTGGTGGGGAGTGAAAATAGGTAAGCTTTGCTGCCCAATATTCAATGTATAATTGTGGTTATATTAACATGAGTTGCAGTGGCCATCTTCAACATACTTGCTAGTGTTGGCTGGGCTGCTGCGAACATCATTGTCGGAGCTCAGCTCCTACACGCTGTTAACA
>NZ_JAELTP010000659.1 GCF_016428915.1 Pandoraea sp. ASV26 | reverse complement strand
ACCTTAGGCAGCAGCTGTCGAACCATGGTGGGGAAGACGAGGCCGCCAGTAGCGCTTCCACAGGCTGCGATACCTACTGCTAGGGCTCGTTTGCGGTGAAAGTATGTGGAGAGTACGGCGAGCGTAGGACAAAAGAGGCATCCGTGCGCAATGCCGATACAGACGCCCTGCGCCAGAATGAATTGCCAGTACTGCGTGCATACCGCCGTTGTGAAGATGCCGACAGCGAGGAGCACGGTCCCTACCATGAAGATGACGCGAAAGTAGCCGGCGTCAGTCAGTCGTCCGGTAAAGGTACCGATGAAGAAGAGAAGAAAGACATTTAGGGAGCCGATCCATGAAACTTCACTGTCGGAGCGTCCTAACAGGTCGGTATAATAAGCTTGAAAGGTTCCAAATGAGTTGGCCCAGCC
>NZ_JAELTP010000658.1 GCF_016428915.1 Pandoraea sp. ASV26 | reverse complement strand
CAGTTTACATCCTCTCTTCCCGACTAAACAATAAAATGTGAGATTCGGGTACAAAATTGAAATCAAACATGAATTCAGATAGCAAAGCTTGTCAAGTTGTAGATTTCCAGTTTCAATACAACCTGCAACTCCGAACCCCTAAATCTATACGAGTAAACCTACCGCTTTAGATATTATAATCCCATCCGCCTGCCATCAGCATGTGAGTGTGGAACCCCCCCAGCTCCGAGTCTCCGATCCCCGTCCACGGGGCGGGCTAAGCACCGCCGTTCCCCGCCAGCCTCGGCTTCTTCAACCTCATTCTCAATCGAGCTCAACTACTCAGACCTTCAACATCCCGTCTTTCTCTCTCCTTTTTATTTACTCAAACGATTGTACCTTTTGAACTCATTCTTCCTTTCATAGTATTCCTC
>NZ_JAELTP010000657.1 GCF_016428915.1 Pandoraea sp. ASV26 | reverse complement strand
GAATCAGGAAGCCTCAATCCTACAGTCGTTGCAGCGTTGTACTGCATCGAAGTACATCGTTGAGCTGTACGACGTAGTCACACACGATGGGCCGAATGGGTCGCATCTCTGCATTGTGACTGAGCTTCTCGGGCCATCTGTTGAAACCGTAATTTCAGACTATCACAGCGGTGGTGAGCGATTGGACCGTCATGACATCATCAGGCTGGCAAAGCAATTGCTGCTGGGCATTTCAGCGACCCACGAAGCCGGATTTGCTCACGGTGGTAAGCAAGCATCATTCCACGAAAATTATCAGGAGCTAATGGACAGCAACGTAGACATCAGTGGTGCAAATGTTGTTTTCACGGCGTCAAAGCTGGTGCATCTGCTGTCTCTTATACACATCTCCGAGCCCACGAGACGATATTGTT
>NZ_JAELTP010000656.1 GCF_016428915.1 Pandoraea sp. ASV26 | reverse complement strand
GTTGGTGACAGGTCCGGCACGGCAAGGGGACCAAGGAAAAAGCAATTATAGCTTGGGGGGACGGGACAACAAGACAAGACGCACTGACAGCAACTCAAGATGGCCGAGAAGGATGTGCATATAACGTAATAAAAGAAGTGTCGGAATATTTATTTGTCTGCAAAAAGTGTAAAAATAGTCAGCTCAGCTCAGTGAAAAGCAAAAGCAAAAGGAAAAACATTCCCGACTTGTTGCGGTGTATTGATCCTCTTCTTAACTTACTGCGCAGATTAGCCCGATGCATTACCAGCTTTGACAATTAATGAGCCTGACAATTAAAGAATCTGACACTTAATAAACCTGAAAAGATTGTAAAGATGTTGCGATTTGCAAAACCTTTCCAAGTTTACAAAGGCAAAACACTGACATAAGAC
>NZ_JAELTP010000655.1 GCF_016428915.1 Pandoraea sp. ASV26 | reverse complement strand
AGTCCAATCGGTGTCCAAGGGTGGCGTTTGAACCTTGTAAGGCACGGGAGCTCTCTTTTCCAATGGCTCGGCCGAGACCAAGGCAGAGAGAACTTGGCCCGCGCCTAAAAGATAAAGGGACAGGCGCATATTTGCAGCTTCCTATTTCAAGATTATCGAAATATGTACAGAGTGCCGCCCTGGAGCTCAGTATAAAGGGGCTGGGACTGGCGGTCAAGTCTGAATACAACCTCAAGGGATAAGATTCGGGGGACTGAAACAGCTTTTATATGTGACTTGCTGCCCTGCAGATCAGTAGACCTAATATGAATTTTCAAGTCTACTGGGTCATTCGGGCCCTTGTGTATCATCAATACTCTCCGTTGTAATACACCTGTCTCTTATACACATCTCCGAGCCCACGAGACGATATT
>NZ_JAELTP010000067.1 GCF_016428915.1 Pandoraea sp. ASV26 | reverse complement strand
CATCTGGCCGGACTCGGCCATTGGCGCGAGGGCGCGCTTGGCTATCTGAGGATGCACGATGATCGTTGAACCCACACGTCTCATGTCGCCTGCCGACGCCGACTTGTCCACACCCGCGCCTGCGCCCGATGGCGCGTTGCCCCTCGGGCTGGCACCGGTCGCGCCATCGCCCGGTGCCGAAACGCCGTTGGGCGATTTCGCCGCGACCATCGGTCGATTGGTGGCGCAGGGCGTTGAACTGACCGGGCATGACGGCGACGCCGATGCCGCACAGGTAGCGTCGGAGGCGGCGTCGCAGGCAGATGATGCGGTGGGAGACGCCTGCGCAGACGCCCCGCAGGGGCTCGGTGCGGGCTCGGCTGTCGGGGTTCCGGTAGTACCGGTGACGTCGTTGATCGCGCCGATCGCGCTGAACGTCGATGGGCCGTCGATGGCAGGCGATGCCGTGCCGGTCGCACCGGCGGTCATTGTGCCCGACGCCGGCGATTCAACGCGGCTCGTATCGAACCCCATACCCGGGCACGGGAACGAAGCGCTGCGCGACGCGGCGGCGCCGCATATTGCGACGTTGCTCGCGGCCCATGCGCATCGGATGCGAGGCGCACTCGGTAGTCAGGCACTGGCCGAACGAGGGCAGGCGGCCGCAAGCGCATTGGCGACGTCGTCGGACGCCACTGTGCGTGCGGCAGTGCCCATGGCAACGACGCCTGTCGCCTCGCCGCGCCTCGGCGCGTCGAGCCCGTCGTTGGCGCAGCCTCTGATGGCCGCTGACAAGGCGGCGCCGACGCCGGGCGTGGCATCGATCGATAGCGGGACGACGCAGGCGCTTCGCGCGGCGTTTGCCCCGGCGGTATTCGGCAATGCCTTCGTCGGTGAATCGACTGCCGCCACCGTCGCTGCCCTATCGGGTGGTCAGCCCATTGCACAGGTGGTGGTGGGAGATGGTGCGACCGTGGCCCGCACGCTGGCCGGGCATGTGCATGCCATGTCGGAGAACGGTGTTCATGAAGCGCGCCTGCGCCTCGCGCCCGCTGAGCTGGGAGACATCGGTATCGTGGTTCGCAAGTCGCCCATGCAACTCAGTGTGAGTCTGCAAGTGGCGCGTCCCGAGGCGTTGAGTCTCGTTCAGGGCACGGCGGCGCTGCTGCGAGACATGCTTTCGCAGCGCCATGCGGGGGAAGTCCACGTGAGCGTCGGGAGCCTGCCGTCGTTTGGCGGTCACGGCACGTCGGACAACGCCCGTGAGCGGCATTCGCGCGACGAAATGTCCGGCGATGCAGCGCCGGGCCTCGCGTTGGGCGAAGCGTCGCGAGAGCGAGAGGCATTCCGGCTATGAACACATTGATGTACGGCCCCGTCATGCAAGCGCGCGGTGAAAAACGCGATGGCGTGAGTCCGGCCAAAGGCTCCGAAGGATCGGACGCCCTGGCGCGGCGGCACGACACGACGCCCCACGTGTCGGCGAAGGGGCCGTCATCAACCCCAACGCCCTCATCGTCCTCATCGCCCTCATCGCCCTCAGCGCCCTCATCCCACGTATGGCAGGCAACGCCGGTGGCCGATGAGCAGACATATGTGCTGCGTCTGATGCCTGTGATCGCGCGCATTGTGCGTTCCCTGATGCCGCAAACCAGCGTGGCGATCGCGCAGGAAGACATGACGCAGATCGCGCTGATCGCGGCGCTCGACGCGATTCGACGCTACGGACCGCCCGATGAGCGTTTCACCGCCTACGCGGCGACGCGCATTCGCGGTGCGGTGCTCGACGAACTCCGGCGGCTCGATTGGCGTCCGCGTACGTTGCGGCAGGCGTCGCACCGGCGGCGCGACGCCGAGCGCGAACTGACACGCAACCTCGGGCGAGCGCCCACCCGCGAGGAACTGAGGGCGCACGCGGGAATGGACGACGCTTTGCTGGACGAGGCCGAGATGGCCGAGTACGCGGAGAGCATCGCGAGCTTCGACCAGTTGCTGGACGATGGGGGGCTTGCGACGAACGAGGCGCTTGTCGAGCGGCGCAGTCCGGAATATCTGGTCGCCACACGTCAGAGCCTGACGCGCGCACTCGATGCGCTCGACGAGCGTGAGCAACGTGTCGTGCAGCTTTATTACGAATTCGACATGAATCTCGAGGAGATCGGCGAGGTGCTGGGGCTGACCCGGGCGCGGATCTGTCAGATTCATCAGGTGGTACTCAGAAAGATGAAGATCGCGATGCAGGACGCAGAGCGAGGCGGTGCGCACGCCATGCGTCCAACTCAACGCAATTGTGAGAAGAGGCAAGGGAAATGAAATTGTTGATGCTTGGGGCTGCCGTGATCGCGGGCAGCGTGTTCGGTATGTTCTGGCTCAATGGAGGCAACTTCGAGACTGTATTTCATCTGAACGAGTTCGTGCTCGTGGTCGGCACGGCGCTGGGGGCGTTTCTCGTCGGTAACACGGCGCGCGTGCTGGGCGATCTGCGCGCGGTCATTGCCGCGGCGATACGGCGCCGCCGTCATGGCGAGGCGTTCGAGCAGGAATTGCTCACGCTCACTTACTCGCTGCTGCAAGTCTCATCGCGAGACGGCGTTCGCGCGCTCGATGCGCATCTCGACGATCCGTCGCGCAGCGCCATCTTCCAGCGCAGCCCTCAGGTGCTGGCGAACACGAAGCTGGTCGATTTCACGGTCGATGCACTGCGCGTCGCGGCCCTGAGCAAGGGCTCGCGTGGTGAGCTCGACAGCTTGCTGTCGATGGAGATCGAGAGCCGGGAGCGCCGCATGATGCATCCGGTGCAGGCGCTGAACAAGCTGGCTGAATCGATGCCGGGTTTTGGCATCATCGCGGCGGTGCTGGGTCTGGTGCTTGCGATGTACGACATCGGCGCGGGCGCAGCAACGGCCACGATTACGCGTCAGGTCGCGGTCGCCATGGTCGGCACGTTCTTTGGTGTCTTCGCCTGTTACGCCGTGATCAGTCCGCTGGCGAACCGCCTGTCGCAGTCGGTCAATGTGGAGATGACCGGGTACGAATGCGTGCATGCCGCGTTGATCGCCTTCCTGAGCGGCAAGACGCCGCTGCTCTCGGCCGATGCAGGCCGTCGCATGTTGCAATACGGTGCGTTGCCCAGCTTCAGTGCGCTTGAAGGCTGGGTACGTAACGCCGAGGACGAGCGATGAGCATGCGTCGTTCGCGCGCCGCACAGGAGGAGCACAGCGGCGCCTGGAAGGTAGCGTTTGCCGACCTGTGCCTCGTGCTCATGTGTCTGTTCGTGGTGATGTGGATGCTCGAGCGTCGCGTATTCGAGGAACCCTCGCCGTCCGAGACACAGGCGGGCAGCACCCAGCAGGCTTCGCATCCGAACGCTTCAGCAGCACACGCCGCCTCACAGGCCGACGCCCGGCACCCGGCGGGCGAGTTGCCGAACGGTCAGTTCGAGTCGCCTGCCGACATGGCGCGTCTGGCGGCTGCGGTGCAGCAGCTCAGCGACATTGCGAATCTGTCGGATCATGTGAGCACGGCGATCACGCCGGACGGGCTGCGCGTGCGGCTGGCCGACTCCGACGAGCGAGGCATGTTCGAGCGCGGCAGCGCAACGCCCTCGCCGGGCGCACGCGCGCTTCTGTCGCGCATTGGCGGGCTGCTGGGCGGCATCGATAACGCGCTGATGATCGTCGGCCATACCGATGCGGTGCGATACCGCACGGCCGCTGCCGATGGCTACACGAACTGGCATCTGTCGTCGGATCGTGCGCTCGCGGCGCGTACCGCGCTGGTCGCCGGGGGATTGCCGCTCGATCGCGTGTTGATGGCTGTGGGCATGGCGGATCACGCGCCATTGCGCGCAGACGATCCGCTCGCTGCGGCCAACCGGCGAATTGAATTCGTCGTGCTCACGCAGACACGTGCGAAGCAACTGGCCCATATGTTCGGTGCATCTCAGCCCGCAGCGGTAGTGTTCTCGGGGCAGAACGCCGAAGCGGAGGCTGCCGAGATTACGAAACTTCCCGAACGTCTGAAAAGCTTAACAACCGATGGCGAGCGGTCGCCTGATTCAAGTGAACCGTAATTTCCAAGGACCCTTCCCATGCCCAAGATCGACTCGATTGCCTACGTCACGCCCATAGACGCCGCTCGCCTGCGCCTGGCGGCCGGGCAGACCAAGGTGCCTGCGAAGGGTGCCGCCGCGGCGGGTGCGGCGCGCGCTGTGTCCGCGGACGCGAGCGAATGGTTGACCAGCGCACGTGCCGCTGTAGAGTCCGTGCCTCGTATCGATGCCGGCAAGGTCGCGCGAATCAAGGCGATGCTTGCCAACGGTGAACTCAGCTTCGATAGCGAACGCGTGGCGAACGGCATTCTCGCGCACCACGGGATGCTGCGGTGAGCACGGCAACCCAGCGTGTGCGCAGTGAGTGCGTAGCCCGCATCGTTGCCGACGTCGATGCCGATCTTGCGGATTACCGCAGGCTGATCGAGACGCTTGATGCGCTGCATCTTGCACTCGTCAATCAGCAACTCGATGCGCTCGCCAGCGCACACGACCGGGCGGAGGCACTGGTGAGCCGTTTGCAGGTCCGTGCGCGGCGTCGGGTGCAGTGTCTGGAGCAAGCCTTCGGCGAGGCATCGACGAATACGATGGCGCCCGTGTTGCGGTGGCTCGATGCGCCGGCCCGCCAAACGTTCTCCGCGCGCTGGCAGACCCTTCAGGCAAGCGCGGCTCGCTGCAAGGCGAGCAATACCCGCAATCTGCAAGACATCGGCACGCGCCTTCAGGCACTCGATGTCGTGCTGTCTCCTGCCTCGGCAACGTACGCGCCGCAGCGCTGAGTTTCCGATCTGGTCGTGAACGACGTGCGGCCTTGCGTAGCGCAATAACGAAGTCAAGAGAGATAAGGCTACGCAAACAGCGGCTTTTTCCCAAAACGCGGCAATGCCTTTGGGAAACGCGTCAATCTCGCGTGCTTTCACGCCTCTTTTCGATAGTTTTGTCGACAATGGGTGCAGTCGATATCAGTGACTCACGGAGGCGGAGTTTTGCAGACATTTTTTTCTCAGGCGCTAGGCGTTCACGCTGCGACTTTGCGCGCGAGAGAGGAGCGCACGCGCGTGCTTGCGGCCAACCTCGCGAACGAGGCAACGCCCGGCTATCAGGCGCGTGACCTCGATTTCGCTGAACGGGTGCAGCGCCATCTGGATGCCGGTGTGACGCCGGGAAGCCGCGCTGATGCGTTTCACTCGAGCGAGCCGTCCGACGCCTTGCGCTATCGCGTGCCGATGCAGGCACGCGCCGATGGCAACACCGTGGAACTCGGTATCGAGCAGGCGCTTTTTGCGCAGAACCTATCTGACTGGCAGGCCAGTCTTTCCTTTCTGAACCGGCGTCTGTCCGGATTGCAGAAGGTCATCGACGGGGGCCGTTGACGATGAGCTTCAGAGAAATTGCGGGAATCGCCGGCTCGGCGATGGCCGCGCAGACGATTCGATTGAACACCGTGGCGAGCAACCTGGCGAACGCGAGCGCCGTGTCGGGAGACGCCGAGACGGCGTATCGCGCGCGCAAGCCGGTGTTTGCCACGGTGCTCGGCGAGGCGCAGGGCGCACAGCATGTGCAGGTCATCGACATCTACGAGAGCGAGGATTTGCCGCGTGTCGCGTATGAGCCCGGCAATCCGGTCGCCGACGCCGACGGCAACGTCTTCTATGCGAACGTGAATGCGATCGAGGAAATGGCGGACATGCTCGATGCGTCGCGCGCATTTCAAACCAATCTGGAAGTCCTCGCCCGTGTGCGCACGGCGCAGCAGGAATTGCTACGACTCGGAGAACGCGGATGACGCTGCCCATTGGAAATCCACTCATCGCTCGCAGCGGTGTGGCAAATGCCACCGCCCAGCCGACGCCTGCCGGCGACGCCGGCGAAGACATCCGGATGATGTTTACGAAGTTGCTGGTGGCGCAGATTCGCAATCAGGATCCGCTCAATCCCACCGATCCGGCGCAGTTCGTCGCGCAGCTCACACAACTCAGTCAGACCGAGACCCTCCAGCAAGTCAGCCAGCGCGTGCTCGCGCAGACCAGGGCGCTTTCCGGTTTGCAGGGCTATGCGCTGGGCAGCCATGTCGGGCGCGAAGTGAGCGTGGAAACGCCGAGCGTTGAGCGCGTGAACGGGCATGCGATCCGCGGGTCGGTCGACCTGCCGATTCAGAGCGAATCTGCCGAGATCGTGCTGACGAGCAGCAACGGCAAGACGATCCGCAAGCCATTGCCTGCCTCGTCGGGACGAACGGAATTCAGTCTCGATGACGCCTGGTTCGCGGCGAATCAACTGGGGGCGGGCAAATTCGACATCCACGTTCAGTCCGGCACGACGAAGCTGCCGGTGCGTGTCTCCGGACGCGTCGAGCGTGTGCATCTGGACGGTACCGGCGCGCAGATCGACGTGTCGGGCGTGGGCACGCGCATTGACGCGGCAAATATCAGGGAATTGTCGGCCAATGCACCTTCGGGCGCGGCCAAGCATGGGAGCGCAGCATGAGTTTCGATATCGCCCTGTCGGGCATCAACGCCATCAACGAGTCGCTTGCGACGATTTCGCAGAACATCTCCAACGTCGAGACGAACGGATACAAGTCGGGGCGCACCAATTTCGCCTCGGCGATGGCCGAAGCGCAGCCGGCGGGTGTCAAGACCACCGGCACCCGGTACTCGGTGGGGGCCAACGGCAGCATGCGTAGCTCCGGCGATCATTTGCACCAGGGCATTCAAGGCGGCGGTTTCTTCGTGCTCAAGGAGACGAACGGACAGCGCGTCTATTCGCGCGTGGGCGATTTCAACATCGACAAGGACAATAAGCTCGTCGACGGCAGCGGTCGCGTTGTGCAGGGCTTTGCCCAGGGGCAGGCGAACGTGTCGGATGTGACGATCGATAAGCGTCCGGTCGCAGCGCGGGCAAGCACGAGTGTCAACGTCACGGGACGTTTGCCGTCTCCGTTGCCGAGCACGGCTGGCGTGATCGGCTCGGCGTCTGTCGCGTTCCGCAATGCCGCCGGCGAATCGGAGGTGAGGACGTTGCGGTTCGAAATGAATGCAACGCCGGCACTTGAGATCTTTGAAGTCAATGGCGGTAATTCGGTTAGCTTGGGGGTGCTCGATCCCGCCAACATGACCTTGGCCCGTACGCCGGGTAGCGGAACGCTTCCCGATCTCGACTTCAGCGGCATGCAGTCTCAGGCCGGCCAGTTCACCGCGAACGCGGTCGAAGTCGGTGGCCGCGAGGCGGGCACGTTCGTTCGCGCGCGTATCGAAAAAGATGGTTCGGTGGTCGCCGAGTACAGCAATGGCGAGAGCGAAGCGCAGTATCAGCTCGCCCTCGGCGAATTTGCCAACGTGGCTGGCCTGGTCCCCGTGGACGGCACCGCATGGCGCGAGACCGGTGTGTCGGGTTTTGCGCAACTGCGTCGTCCGGGCGAGGGCGGCACCGGCGTGCTCGTGGCCGGTTCGCTCGAAGGCTCGAACGTCAACGTGACCGACGAACTGGTGAACCTGATGTCCGCACAGCGCAACTATCAGGCGAACACCAAAGTCATCTCGACGCAAAACGAGATGATGCGCAACCTGATGCAATCGATCTGACGCCATGGACGCCCTGATCTACACCGCCATGTCGGGCGCGCAGCGGGCGCAGGATACCCAGCATGTCGTGGCGCACAATCTCGCCAACACCGCAACCAACGGCTTTCGCGCTTCGTTGGCCGTTGCGCAGGCCAATGCCCTGCCGGGCAACGGCCTTGCCTCGCGGCACTATGCGGTGCAGGCGCCGGCCGGTCTCGATACCACGCCCGGCGTGCTCGAATCGACGGGGCGCGCGCTTGATGTGGCGATCGACGGCGACGGGTATCTGGCGCTCTCCGGGCGCGAGGAAGATGGCGCCGCTGTCGTCTACTCGCGCGGTGGCGCTCTCATGCTCGATGGCGATGGCACCTTGCTGCTCAATGGCCGGGCGGTGCTGGGCGAGGGCGGTCCCATCATCGTGCCGCCGTATCGCGAGCTCGACATCGGCGCGGACGGCACGGTGGCCGTGGTGCTCGACGGATCGACCCAGCCAACGCCGGTCGGCCGCTTGCAACGCGTACTCGCCATGCCGGGCGACATGCGCAGCACTGGCAGCGGTGTGCTGGTGAGCGACGCCGGCACACTGCCCGGCGAGGATGTCACGTTGCGCGGCGGCCATCTCGAAGCGAGCAATGTCTCGGCCGTGGGCGCGATGGTGCAGAGCATGAACGCGAGTCGCGACTTCGAAATGCAGATGCGCGTGTTCAAGATCGCCGACGACATGGCAGAAGGCGGCAATCGCCTCTTGCGCGGCTAGGCCGCGCCGGCCGTGTCAATTCCCCCATTTCTCACCGAAAAGTCATGAATCCCGCACTCCTCATCGCCCGCACGGCGGTTCACGCGCAAGACGCGCAGTTGCAGACCATTGCCAACAATCTGGCCAATGTGAATACCACGGGCTTCAAGCGCGACCGGCTCGCGTTCGAAGACACGTTCTATCGTGCCGTGCGTCCGGCCGGCGCACGCACGCAAGGCGACACCACACTGCCCGGCGGCATGTACTTCGGTACCGGCGTGCGGCTTGCCGGCACGCAGAAGCAGTTCGTCAACGGCAATGAGCAGGACACCCAGAACGAACTGGACGTCGCCATTACCGGACGTGGCTTTCTACAGGTCGAAATGCCCGATGGCGAGACGGCCTACACCCGCGCCGGCAATTTCCGGCTGGATGCGGACGGGCGTCTGGTGACGCAGGCCGGGCACCCGCTCGTGGGCGACATCGTTGTGCCGCCGGGCGCGCGCAACCTGACGATCAGTGCCGACGGCGAAGTGAGTGCGCTGGAGTCCGGCGACACTGAGCCCACGTCGCTCGGCCGTCTGCAACTGGCCGACTTTGTGAACCCGTCGGGCCTGCGTCCGATGGGCAGCAACCTGTTCGCCGAGACGGCTGCGAGTGGTCAGCCCATCGAGGGCAATCCGGGGGAAGAGAACCTCGGCCTGCTGCGGCAAAAGGCGCTCGAAGGCTCGAACGTCGTTGCCGTCGAGGAAATGGTGAACATGATTACGGCACAGCGCGCGTATGAGATGAGCACCAAAGTGCTGTCGGCGGCCGACAACATGATGCAGAGCCTCGCGCAGGTCGCGCGCTAACGGACGGGGATGATGATGACGCACGGGACCGGCGGTCAGCCGCGTGATGGCCGCATGGCACATCGCGGTGTGCGCGTGGTGGTCATGGCGGCGCTGGCTGCCGTGCTTGCCGGCTGCGCGGGCTTCATGCCACCGCAGCTCGAAGAGAGCGATGACCTGCCGGGCGTGGCTGAGATGTCGTCGCAAGGGCAGGCGGGCGGCCTCTTTTCGGCCGGGCACGCGCTGTCGCTGACGTCGGACCAACGGGCGTTTCGTGCGGGCGACGTGCTGACGATCGTGCTGCAAGAGCAGACACAGGCGAGCAAGCGCGCGGGGACACGTCTGGACAAGCGCAGCGACATGTCCATCGATGACGTGACGCTCAATGGCAAACCTGTCATCGGCGATACGGCGCTTGGCGCCAGTCGCGGCTTTCGCGGCGATAGCTCAAGTACGGCACAAAACACGCTGCGCGGCGCGATCACGGTTGTCGTGCATCGCGTGCTGCCCAGCGGGCTGCTGCATGTGCGCGGCGAGAAGCGCCTGTTCCTGAATCAGGGCGAGGAAACCGTGCGCGTGGCCGGCTATGTGCGCGCGGGCGATATCGATACGACCAACCGCGTGTCGTCGCTGCGCGTGGCCAATGCGCGCATTCAGTACTTCGGAACGGGCGCGCTTGCCGACAGCAACAACCCTGGCTGGCTCACGCGCTTCTTCAACAGCCAATACGCGCCGCTCTAAGGAAATTCGTATGTTCAGAATGCCTGACGCGCTCGCGCGCCTGTCCCGATGCTTCTGTGCGTTGTCTCTGTTCATGGCGATCGCCGTGCTCTCGGCAATCGTCACGCCATCTGCCGCCCACGCGCAAACCGTGCGCAACTACGTCAATGTGGAGGGCGTGCGCGATAACCAGCTCGTCGGCTACGGTCTGGTGGTGGGGCTTGCCGGTACCGGCGACGGTCCGCGCTCGCGCCACTCCAGCCAGTCGCTCGCCAACCTGCTCAAGCAATTTGGCGTGAGCATGCCCGATAACGTGCAACTGCGCTCGCGCAACGTCGCCGCGGTGATGGTCAGCGCGACCTATCCGTCGGGCTTCCTGCGCGGGCAGAACATCGACGTGACCGTGTCGTCGATGGGCGACGCACGCAGTTTGCGCGGCGGCACGCTGCTGATGACCCAGCTTCGTGCGGTTGACGGACAGACCTATGCGCTAGCACAAGGCAATCTCGTCGTGAGCGCGATGCAGGCCGAGGGCCGCAGCGGCTCTCGTGTGCAGAGGAACACGCCGACGGCGGGACGCGTTCCCAATGGCGCAACGATCGAGCAGGAAATTCCTGTGCCGGTCGGTGAGGGGGGCACCATGCGTCTTAGCCTGAAGCGCCCCGACTTCCAGCTTGCAGCGAACATCGCCGACGCCATCAACGCTCGCTTTGGCGATCGTGTGGCGCAGGCGCGCAACGGCAGCACCGTCGAGGTCACAGCCCCCGACGACGCCGATGCGCGTGTGCGCTTTCTCGCGGATGTTCACTCGCTGCCCGTGCCGGGCGTGAGCCGGGTGCCGCGTGCGGTCATCAATGCCCGCTCGGGCACGGTGGTGATCTCGCAGGGCGTGACCGTACGCCCGGTGGCCGTGTCGCATGGTTCGTTGCGCGTGACGGTGACCGAGTCGCCGATCATCGCTCAGCCCGCGCCGTTCTCGCGCGGCCGGACGGCTCAGGCACAACGCTCGGACATCGATGTCCAGGAAGACGGCGCGGACATTCACGTCTGGCCGGATGGTGTCGATTTGCAGACCATCGTCGACAGTCTGCGTCGCTCGGGCGCCACCCCCGACGACGTGATTGCCATTCTGCAAGCCCTGGACGAAGCCGGCGCGCTGAACGGCGAGCTGCATGTGATTTGAGACCGCTGACACACCGCACACCCATGACGATGCCAATGATGCACAACCATTTGCCAATTTCCGCCGCCGGGTCGCCTTTACACGATGCGGGCGCAACACCTGTGAAGCCGGGTGCGAGCCTCGCGTCAGCCGCCGAACAGTTCGAAGCGATCTTTCTCGCACGGCTGCTTGGCGAGATGCGACGCGCCACGCAGGCCCTGCGCGACGACGGCGACGACGCTGGCGCGCTGGGCAAGCGAGATCGCTCGACCGACGGCCTGCATGAGTGGGCGGACACGCAGGTTGCACAGGCGCTGGCGTCGCGCCGCGCATTCGGCATTGCCAACACGATCATTCGGCAAATGGCGGGCCGCTGAGGAAGCGTTGCGCTTACACGTCTCTAATCCGTCGCTAACCCGTCGCTACCCGAGCACTCACTCCGCGCTAATCCCGACACGACAGGCACTCCACCATGAACATGCTGAACATCGCCACGCAAGGCGTGAAAACTGCGCAGTCGCTGCTCGATAACGAGGCGCTCAACATCTCGCAGATGAGCAATTCGGCGTACACGCGCCGCAACGTGCGCGTGACATCGCGCGCCGACGGCACGGTGCAGGCGCAGGAGGTCGTGCGCGTGGCGGGGCTGGAGCAGCGGCGTCAGATGTGGCGTGCCGTGTCCGCCGCCAGCGAACTGGGGGTGCAGAAGCCCCACGCAGACGCGTTGCTCACGCAATTGGGCGGGACCGATGTCGCGAGCGATCCGCTCGGTCTGCGCGACTTCGTCAAGGCACTCGGCCACGAGGCGCAGACCGTCAGTGACGACGTTCACACGGAAGGGGTCTTCGCCGCGCTGGGGCATGTCACCGAGCGCACGAACATGATGTTCTCCGCTTTGGAACGCATGCGCGAAAACCTCAACATGGTGCGCGCCGGCGACACCGAAAAGGTGAATCGCCTCACGGCCACGCTGGCGGATCTGAACCGTCTGCATCGGCTGGTGCCGGACGAGGCGGGGCGCCTTGCCATCGAAGATCAACGCGATCAGGCGTTGGGAGAACTGGCGGCGTTTATCGACGTGGAAGTGCGAGAGGACAGCAGCGGGGCATATCACGTGCTCACGCGTGGCGGACATCCGCTGGTGCTGGGCAATCGCGCGGCGAAGCTCGAAGCGCAGCCGGGTGGCGGCTATACGCTCGTTGCCGGGGCGTCGCAGGTAAGCGTGTCGGGTGACGGACTTGGCGGGCGATTGGGCGGTCATGACAGGTTTCTCGCGCGCGAGCTGGATCAGCGCATCGCCGACGTGACCGAAGTGGCCCGCACGCTTGCCGAGCAACTCAACCGTGCGCATGCCGATGACCAGACGCCCGGCTTCAACGGTACGCCGCTGCTGTCGTTGACCCGGGCGGCAAACGGCGGGGCAGTGTTGGAACTCAACCTCCAGACGGCGCAGGGTCTCAATCTGAACGCCCGGAGTACCACCAGCAACAGCACCACATTGCAGCGCCTCAAAGGCGCACTCAACGCCCCGGTGACGCTCGCGGGGCGCGTGGGCGGCACGCTCGTGGAAGCCATGAGTGCACTGGCTGCCGACACCGGCCGTCGCGCAAGTGAAATCGACGCAAGCGCCAATTCTGCCAATGCGGTACTGGTATCCGCACGAACTCAGCTGCAAAAACAGGCTGGCGTTGACGAAACGGACTCGGGCGGTGCGCTCATGGCCTACATGAAGCTCTACCGTGCGAACGCCAAGGTGGCGTCGGTCGCCAATGACCTGTTCGACGCCACGCTGTCGATGGTCCGATGATCCGGGCAACGTCGGAGAAAGGAATTCACTATGCAAATCAACACCCACTTCAGCCGCTTCGAGCGCGAACATGTGCTGCGCGAGATGAGCGAGAAAATGGAGCGCATGGCCGAGCATGCGCGCGAGGAAAAGCGTGTACTGCGCGCGTCGGACGATCCCGTCGATTTCGAGCGTATCGCGCGTATGGACCGTCAGCAGCAGACCATCGCACATCGCACCAAGGTCATCGAGAGCCTCGAGGCCGATCTCAAGCAAGCGGGTCTGATGCTCAACAATGCTTCCGATCGTCTGAGCGCCTTCAACAGCGAGATATTGATGAAGGTCAACTCGCTGCAAGCCCAGGATGTGACGGGGGCGGTGGGTAAGATTCGGGATCTGATGAGCGGTCTCGTCGGCGCAATCAACGCCCGGCGTGCCGACGGCAGCTATCTCTTTGCTGGCAGTGGCGCGCCGATCAGTGATACGTCCGCGCCGGGCACGGTACCCGCGAACTACACGCTGAGTCCGACAACGCAAACGCCCGCGCCGATCGAGATTGGCGACGGGCTGCACCATACCAGCGCCTCGCAAGTGTGGCAGGGCATGCCGGATTTGCTCAATAAGCTGGCGGCGGCCGCGACGGCGCTGACGAATGCGAGCGACGCAAGCGAGGTCGCAGCCGCAGTGGCAGATCTGCGCAATCTGATCGATCCCGTAGACCTTCAGGTCAAGCAGGTAGAGACGGTCAAAGACGTGAACAACCGCAGCGCCAAGCGTCTTGAAGGCGTGCGCACTGGGCACGAACTGGAGGCGGGGGTACTCGTGAAGGCGCGTTTGGCCATTGAAGGCAAGCCCGGCGACGAGGCGTTGACCGAACTGATGACGCTGTACCGCGCCATTTCCTCCGCACGCACTGTACATGCCGAGGTGGGCAAGCTGTCGTTCTTCGATGCTGTCTGAGACGTTCAACGTGAACTCGCATCCTCCGACTCGACAAGATCTCGTTCATGGTTGATATCGTTCGTGAGATCCCGGGCAGTGCGGCGCTCGACGACGCACTGATTCCCGCGCGTCTGAATCCGCGCAAGGGCGACGGCGCGCTTGCGGGCTCGTCCGCACGGGCGACGACGGGCGTCGGCTCGACGAATGCTGCGTCGGGCATGAGCGGCATGAGTGGTGTGGTGCGCGTTGGCGCCTCAGCCTGGCCCGCGTCGTCGGGAGCGGGGCATTTCGACAGACAACGCGTCGCCCAAGTTACCGAACTGATTGCGCAGCATGCGACGGCCAGCCGTGCGAGCGCCGGCGTGCAATGGTTGTCGAAGCTTCACGCCTCGGCTAACTCGGCACTCACGTCGCTTACGCGCTGGAGAGACGGCAATCCGGTCGCGCAGGCACAGGCGCAGCGAGCCCTCGATGAGGTCGTGGTTCAATGGCATGCGCGTGAGCGCGCGAGTTTGGGCACGGTCGACGACCGTCTGCATTTCGACGCCCGGGGAAACGCATCGAGACGCTTCACCGTCGATGGTGTCGCCCCTGCACAGTGGCGTGCTTCGAATACCGAGCGATTGACGCTCTTCCCGGCGGGGCCTCACAAGGCTGGCGTCGAGATCGATGTGGCGAACGCGATCTCGCAGGCGGGATTGCGCCGTCGCACCACGCGGGCACTGGCGGCCTATGGCATTACGCTCGAGCCGCCGCCGACACAGCGCGAATGGGTGATGAGCGCTTCCGGTCCTGCGTGGCCGTCGCTGGTATCGCGCTTCGCGATCTCGCAAACGGCCGCGCCGTCGTCTGCTGCGGTAACGGCCGGCGGTGCTGACGGTAGTGCACGACGCGCAACGCTTCGAGACGCACCCGATGCCATTGCGCCGCAGACGTGGCGTCTCGATGGACGCGATGCCGTCGCACAGACGCGACGCGCGCTCGCATCGATGGTGAAGGCAATCCGGGCGTCGCACACGTTGGCGACGCATGCGGCACGGGCGTCGGCGCAGGCTGTGGGGCGGTTGCCGTCGGCAAACGAGCGCGCCGGCATGGATGACGCGGCCTTCGACGTGGCGTTGGCGTCTGCGAGGGCATGGACGTCACGACTGGGCAAACAGCCGCCATTCGTTGCGCTGACGCTGGCGATGCCCAAGGGTGTCCCTGTCACGCGCGCGAACGTGCGCGCACTCCTGGGTGACGTGTAAGAGCGCGTTGCACACGCGGTAGGCGATTCGTTGAGCGGCCTGCGCAGATGGGAAAAATCTCTGCCGGACTGCATTAACATTTTTTTGCCACGGGACGCCTTAACCCGGTGAGGCAGGCAATTCAGTCTGCTGACTAGTTCACCAGAACAAGGAGCCCTAGCAATGTTGAATCTGCATACCAACGTGGCGCAAATGTCGTCGCTGAATTCGCAACGCACTACCGGCGGCAAGCTGAACGCCATCATGCGCGATCTGTCGACCGGCAAGAAGAACGATCTGTACAAGAACGACCCGGCCGCCGCGCGTATCTCGGCCATGCTGAACATGCACGCCAGCGGCACCAAGTCGGCGATCGGCAACATGAAGTACGCGCAGTCGAGCACCCGCGTCGCTCAGGGCGCGCTGGACAAGGCCAACGAACTGCTTGTGACCATGAAGGATCTGGCCACGCAGGCGAAGGATGGTCTGAAGGGCGACGCGGAAAAGTCGGCGCTGCAACAGCAATACACCAACAATGCACAAGCGCTGAAGGCCATTTTCGACAACACGACGTTTGCTGGCAAGAACCTGCTGAAGATGGAGCTTGGTGGTTCGGTGACGGGTGTTCTTGCCCAGGGCCAGATCGACCTGCAAGTCGGTGCCAGCAAGGATGAAATGAAGCGTCTCGATATCAGCTCGGAGCTTCAGAGCCTGTTCAATAGCATTGGAGACGCGACGGGAGCGTTCAATGCGCCTGTCTCGACGCTGAACAACTCCACCGTGGCCGCCTCGATGGGCGTAAGCGCTGCGGACGCCGCAGACACCGTGATCGCTGACCTTTTCGGAAAGCCCGGGATGGCGGCCATTCTGAACAAGACGCAGGCCGCTGCCGGGACGCCGACCTGGCAAGCCTCGCTCAAGACGATGTTGGAAACCGAAATGGGTACCAACTTCGCCGACGTGGCTGCGATGCAGACCAAAATTGCTCAAGAATTGAGAACGTTGAGCACCGCGTCGGGCAACGCCCTGAGCGTGAGCGAGGAACGAGAACTCTTCAACGCGGTTGACGAACTGCTGGTATCGAAGGTTCAGTCCGTGCCCAGCCAACTGGACACTGCGGCCCGTGCCGGCGACGCCATGACCAATCTCGAAGCCGCCATTACCCAGCTGGCCACCGTCCAAGCGAGCATCGGCGCTGCCATGATGGATCTGGACGGCCGCGAAGACGTTCAGCAAACGCTGCTGCAAAACACGAGCGAAGCGAATGCCCGCATGAACGAAGTGGACTTCGCCGAGTCGGTGTCGGAGCTGACCAAGCTGCAAACGCAGATGAACGTGAACCTGCAAATGTTACAAAAGGCCGGCGAAATGCCGGGCATGATCCAGATGCTGCTGCGTTAATTGCGCGACACCGGCCGGTGACGTCTTCCGGCCGGCCAGTCTGAACGAGTCTGAGCAAGTCCGAAAAAGAGCCACCGGCGTCATGCCGTTGGCTCTTTTGTCTTATGCGCCGGAGTGTTCAACGACGGGCGCGCGAGAAAACGTCGTCGCCTGTTTCATCCCCCTCGCCAGTCGGTACCCGCCCAAAGTGGCGATAGACGCCGTACGAGCCCACGATGGGAGCGGCAGACGACGCGAGAAGGTGCCAATAGAATCCGCTGTCTCGCAAGTCGGAAAGCTCGCCGCTCACCCCAACGTTCCCGCCACCTCGATCTCTTTCGTCTGCGGCACCTCGTTATACGAGAGTACGTGCAGGCCGCTCGCGAACATTCGCGCATAACGCGAGAGCAACGGACGCAGTTGCGGCATCACGAGCAGCACCGGCGTGCGACCCGCTTGTTTCATGTTCTCGCGGGCCTGTGGCATGTGCGACTGCAACTGCTCGAGCAGTTGCGGGTCGAGCGGGAAGGCGTCCGCCGTCGACTTGCCTGCCTGTTGCGCGGCCGTGTATGCCCCGAGCAGCAGGTTCTCGAGATCTGGCGTGAGTTGGTAGACATGCAGCGTCGGATCGACGCCAATCAGCCCGTGCACCAACTGGCGCTTGAGTGCGCTGCGCGCTTCCGCGGCCAGCACCAGCGGTTCCTTGCTCACCGCCGACGCATTGACCAGCGCAGTCGCCAACACGTCGATATCCTGCAACGACACTTCTTCTGCGAGCAGCAGACGAATGACCGCCAACTGTTGCTGATGCGTGAGCGCTTTGTCCAGCGCGTCCGCCAGTGCCGGCGACAGTTCGCGCAGTCGCTCGCTCAGGGACGTGACGTCCTGAAAAGTGAACAGATCGGCCAGATGCGTCTTCATCGCTTGCTGCACGTGCGTGGCGATCACGCCCGCAGGATCGACGATCTGATAACCCAACCCCAGCGCATGCGCGCGCTGCTCCGGCTCGATCCACACCACCGGCATGCCGAACGACGGGTCGATCGCCGGCATGCCGTCGAGTTCGCCATAGCAATCGGGCGCAGCAATCGCCATGAGCCGGTCGTGCGGCAGCGACGCGCTCGCAACACGTACGCCGCCGATGTCGATGGCATATTCACTGGCACCGAGTCCCAATCCGGTATCGAGCCTGACCGCCGGCACGACGAAGCCCATCGCCTGCGAGAGCGTCTGCCGCATGCCGTAGAGACGCTGCACCAGCGGCGCGCCCTCTCGCTTGTCGACGAGCCCCACGATCTGATAACCGAGGCTGACCGTCACCGGCGAGACGAACGGCAGTTGCTGCCATGTCATCTCAGGCGGTTCGTGCGCGGTGAGCGCGGCTTCGAGCGCTTCGGTGTCATCGGCCTCATCGGGGGCACGCCGCTGGCTCACACGCCATGCGACGAACGCCATGACGCCCGCGAACGCCAGAAACGGCACGGTCGGCATGCCCGGAATCAGCGCCAGAATGAACATCAGCACCGCCACGCTCGCGAGTACCGAGGGCGAGGCGAGCAACTGGTCGCCGACCTGCTTCTCGAAGTCGCCCGCATCGGACACGCGTGTCACGATGATGGCCGCTGCGGCCGAGAGCAGCAATGCCGGAATCTGCGCGACCAGCCCGTCGCCAATGGTCAGCAGCGAGTACTGGCGGAAGGCGTCGGCCGCACTCATGTCGTGCATCGTCACGCCGATGGCTGCACCGCCAATCAGATTGATGAGCAGGATGAGAATGCTCGCGATGGCGTCACCGCGAACGAACTTCGACGCACCGTCCATCGCGCCATAGAAGTCGGCCTCGGCGCTGACCTCGCGACGGCGCGTCTGCGCGGCTTCCTGATTGATGAGTCCCGCGTTCAGGTCGGCGTCGATGGCCATCTGCTTGCCGGGCAGCGCGTCGAGCGTGAAGCGTGCCGAGACTTCCGAGATCCGTTCCGCGCCCTTCGTGACGACCACGAAGTTGATGATCATCAGAATCACGAACACCACGAGACCCACGACGAAGTTGCCGCCGATGACCACGTTGCCGAACGACTCGATGACGCTACCCGCAGCGTGGGTGCCCTCGTTGCCATTGAGCAGCACCACGCGCGTCGAGGCGACGTTCAGCGTCAGACGCATGAGCGTGGTGGCGAGAATGACCGTCGGGAAGACGGAGAAGTCCAGCGGACGCCGCACCGACAGACTCACCAGGATCACGACCATCGAGAGCACGATGTTGAACGTGAAGAGCGTGTCGAGCAGCAGCGGCGGCAGCGGCAGGATCACCATCGCAAGGATGGCGAAGACGAGAAGCGGCGTCAGAAATTTGTGACGCCGAAGATCGGTCAGTAGTCGGCTCATAAGTTCAGGGACTCAGTCGCTTAGAGGGTGGATCGGAGAGCGTTGCGGGCACGGCGGGCGTGTCCGGACGGTCGGGTTGTGTGGCGCGCTCGCCAGTGCGCCAGGCGCGCAATTGCAGGACGTAGGCCAGAATCACGGCGACCGCGTCGTAAAGCACGGCGGGAATCTGCTGGTTGACCTGACTGGTGTGGTACAGCGCTCGCGCCAGCGGCGGGGCGCTCACCACGTCGATCTTGTGTTCGCGCGCGATCCGGCGCACCACGCCGGCCATCTCGTCGAGACCGCGAGCCACCACGTACGGCGCCTGTGCGCGTTCGGTGTCGTACTTGAGCGCGATAGCGTAGTGCGTCGGGTTGACGATCACCACGTCGGCTGTCGGCACCGTGCGCCGCAGGCTTCGCTCGGCCATGCGGCGCTGAATCTGGCGAATCCGCTGTTTGACTTCGGGACGTCCCTCGTTCTGCTTGTGTTCGTTCTTCACTTCCTGCTTGGTCATGCGTTGATCGCGCATAAAGAAGAAGCGTTGCAGCGGCAGGTCGAGCAACGCAAACGCCACGAAGGCGCCGCCCAGCACCAGCACGGCGTCGCGTAACAGCAATAGCCCCACGGCAATCGCTTCGCGCGGTGCGCTTGCCTGAAGGCCCAAAAGCCCGTCCCAGCGCGCGCGCACGACAAGGATCAGCACGGTCACGACGAGCGCCACCTTGAGAATGGCGGTGCCGACCTGCGCGTAGTGCTTCATCGACACCAGCTTCCCGAGATTCGCCTTCGGTGAGAGCCGTTGCCATTTGGGCTTGAGCAGCGTGGTGCTGAAGACGTAGCCGCCGGGCAGCATGGCCGCTAGGCTGATGCACAAGGGAATGGCAGCCAGCGGCGCGATGAGCTTGACGAGCAGCCACATGGCGGCGGGCAGCAGGGCGGTCCACGCGTCGTCGAAGCCGATGCCTGCCAGATCGGCGAATGCCGCCGCGTAGAGCGAGCGGAATTTGTCGAGCTGGGCGGGGGCGGTGACGGCGAGCACCGCCACGCTGGCCATGATGCCCACGGCGGTGGCCGTGTCGCGCGAGCGCGCGACCTGCCCCTGCTCGCGCGCGCGGCGCAGCTTCTGGGAGGATGCCGCTTCGGACTTGTCGCCAGTGTCTTGGGTCGTCATGCGATCAATCCGGCCGTGCGACCGGGCCTAGCGAGTCGAGGACTCGTTCGGTCAGCGTCAGGTAATGGGCAGGCAACGCCGGCACGACGGCCGACAGTACGACCAGCCCGACGAGCGTTGTCACGGCAAAGCCCAACGAAAACAGGTTCAGTGCCGGTGCGGCACGATTGAGCAGCCCGAGTCCGAATTGCACGATGAAGGTCGTCAGCACGACGGGCAACGCCAGCGTGATGGCCGCGGCCAATGTCCAGCCGAGCGCGCGCAATAGTCCGGTCAGGTCGGTGAGCGGCAACCCGCCGCCGATGGGCCACACCTCGAAGCTGCGGCCGACGATGGACACGGCAATGAGATGGGCGTCGGCGACAAAGAAGAGCAACGTGCCCAGGCACACCATCAGCAGCGACACCGGCTCGCTGGCCTCGCCATTCATCGGATCGTTCATGGCCGCCATGGCCAACCCCATCTGCGACGCGCACAGATACCCCACGAGCGTGAGAAGACTGCGCATGATGAAAAACGCCAGCCCGAGACACGCGCCGATGATGGCCTGTTCCGCTGCCAGCGCAATGCCCGCGAGCGAGAACGGATCGGTCGGCGGCACGCCGCCCTTGGCGAACACAGGCCACAGCGCCAGACTGAGCACGAGCGATATCAGTACGCGCCAGCGCATCGGGACCACACCTTCGCCCACGAGCGGCAGCATGCTCAGCGCCGCGACGAAGCGGCAGAACGGCCACCACAGCATCACGAGCTGTGCGGGCCACTGTGTGAGCCAGCCTTCGAGGCCGGGCCACGCGGCAAGGGGTAGGGGAAACGGCATGATCGTTCGTCCGGCAGCGGGCGTCGGTGGCGTGAGCGCTAACCGGCCAGTGTTGCCGCGCGGGCGAAGGTTTGCGTGGCGAAATCGGTGAGCGTGCCCGCAAGCCATGGTGCAGCCAGGCCAAGCGTGAGCAGCGTGACGATCAGGCGCGGCAGAAACGACAGCGTCTGCTCGTTGATCTGCGTGGCCGCCTGAAACAGGGCCACCACGAGCCCCATGACGAGACTCGGCACGATCAGCACGAGCACGATGACGATGACGAGCCGCAACGCGTCGAGTCCGATGTCGATAGCAATATCGCTGGTGAGCATGGCGTTCCCCTCAGACGGCCTGCACGCTGGTCACGAGCGTGGAGACCGTGAGTGTCCAGCCGTCGATGAGCACGAACAGCAGGAGCTTGAGCGGCAGCGAGACGACCAGCGGCGAGAGCATCATCATGCCCATGGCCATCAGTACCGAGGCCACCACCAGATCGATGACGAGAAACGGCACGAAGAGCATCGCCCCGACCTGAAACGCCGTCTTGAGCTCGCTCAGCAGAAAGGCCGAGGCCTTGACCAGAAAACTATGGGCTTGCGGCTCGGTGACGTTGGTCTCACCCGTGAGCCGGGCCATCAGGTCGAGCGAGGTCTGACGCGTTTGCGCGAGCATGAAGCGCGAGAGCGGCGCTTCGCCGGCCCGGATCGCTTCGGTCAGCGTGATCCGGTTCTCGTCGTAGGGCACCACAGCCTGTGTCCAGATCGCCTCGCCGACAGGGCGCATCACGAGCAGGCTGAGCAGCAACGCTATGCCGGTGAGCACGCGCGCGGGCAAGCCCTGTTGCAGTCCCAGCGCCTGGCGCAGCAGCGCGAGAATGATGGCGAACCGCACGAATGTGGTCATCACCATCAGCAGCATGGGCAGCAGGCCCAGCAGCGTCATCAGGATGAGCAACTGCGTTTTGACGGTGAAGTCCGTGGTGCCGCCCTGCGAGCGCAGGCGCATCAGGTCGCCCGCCTCGTCGGCACGCGCGCCGGTGGCGAACAGGGCGAACCCGATCGCCACAATCGCCAGTACCAAGGCCTCCGAGGCGCACAGTGGGAAGCCGCCCGCCTTGAAGGGGCGTACTAACCGCTGGTGCGCGACCTGTAGGGCAGCTTTCATCGCGCCAGTCGATCCAGCTCGAGCGCATCGAGCGTCAGGATCTTCAGTCCGTATTGCGTTCCCGAGGCGACGACCTCGGCGAGTCCCACTGGCACGCCATTGACCAGCACGGCTAGCGGCGCACCCGCGGCGCGATCGAGACTCAGCACGTCGTCGGCACGCAGGGCCGCCAGTTCACCGAGCGTGAGGCGGGTCGCGCCGACCTCGAGCGTGAGTTTCACGGGCACGCGGCGCAGCGTCTCGCGCATGGCGAGCGGTACCGGTGCCGAAGCCGTAGCTTCCGGCTGGGCGGCGTGCTGTGTCGAGTCGTCGCCGGGCCAGTCGCCGCTGAGGTCTTGCGAGAGATCGTCCAGCGGCGGCAGATCGTCGATGCCCGGTGTCGGGTCGGAAGAATCGTGAGGGAAGTTGGCAGACATGGAAACCTTACTCAAGAGTTTGGAAGTGCGTGAGGCACAGGTGCGCGTCGCGCTCGATGATGTCGGCGCTCAGCAGCGCGTCGTTGTCCACGCAGACGAGGGCGCGTGCCTCGAAACGCACGGGCAACACGTCGCCCGGCCGGGCGTCGAGCAGTGCGCCGAGCGAGAGGTCGACGTCGAGCCAATGCGCGCTCAGACGCACCGGAATCGTGGCGACGTCGCAAGGCGCACGGGTGTGCTGTGCCGCGCGTTCCCCTGCATCGGGGCCCAGCATCGTGAGCCAGCGGCGTGCGTCTTCGGCCGCGAGCCGGAAAGTGACGGTGCCCAGCGGCGCATCGCCGGCGCGATCTGCAATGCGCGCGCCGATCCACAGCGACGGCGGCGTCAACCGGGGATCGGGATCGATGCTCTCTACGTGCGCTTTGCTCACGGACATTCCGGGCGAGACGGCCTGACGCAGGGCATCGAGCATCTGCCTCGCAAAGCGCGTGACAAAACGTTCGTACGTCGCCGCAGGTGGCGTGGCATGCAAGGCCGGCGGCCCGACGAAGTCGTCCGCGTCGTAGCGAAGGTGGAACGCGTCGCGCAACAGACCCGCGTCGAGCGCCACATCGATGCAGTGGTCGTCGACACGGAAGCGTTGCATGATGACGTCCGAGGTGTCCGGCGCGCTGGCGCTCACCGACATGGCGGCGACGCGCCACGCCATAGCATGGCGATGACGGACGTGCTTCGGCAATTGAACATCGAGCCGCGAGCGCAGCCGCTCGGTCAGCGGATCGAGAAGCTGCGTCGGCTGTCCGAGCCGGCACGGATCGAGTGCCCGGATCCCGCCGGGCGGCGTAGGCGCATGCATTGTGTTCATGTGGTTGAAAGGCGGTCGCAGCGCTTCATAGCGCAGGGAAGTTCGCATCCTAAGGGCGTCGCTCGTCCGTGTTGATGGGGAATCACTCAACTGCAAGGGATTTGGGGGATTGCCCAATCCGGAGGGGAGGGGGTGTGCGTAAAGTGCGGAGTCATGTCAGTGCCACCCGTGTCGTACGCGCGGGGCACCCGTTCACACGCATCACGGAGATCCGAATGCCCGTCTCGATGGAACAGTCGTTGATGACTGAAATGCGTCGCATGCAGACGACGCAACACGAACTGAATATGGCTGCTGGCGTGCGCGAGGCAGATCCAGCGCTGGCAGGCGCCTCGGACAAGCCCGATTTCGGCGCGATGTTACGTGGTGTGGATGCCGCGCAACGCGACGCAGGGGATCGTATGAAGGCGGTCGATCTGGGGCACAGCGACGATTTGACCGGCGCGATGCTGGCGAGCGCTCAGGCCGACCTGTCGTTCTCGTTGCTGATGCGAACGCGCGACAAGGTGGTGGGGGCGGTGGAAGAGTTGGTGCGCATGCCGTTCTGAGCGCGATGCACGTTGCGGGGCTGTGAGGCGTCCGGTCGCGCCCGGTGGGATGCCGGGCGCGACGCGGCACGGGGCGGCGTTAGCCGTTCGCGGGTTTGCCGTTGAGCTTCGAGGCCAGCGCGAGCAACGTGCCGCTCACCATCATCGACACGACACCCATCGCCATGCCCTGACCGATGGAGCCTTGCTCGAACTGACGCCACACGAAGATCGACACCGTCTGCACGCCACTGGGGGCGAGCAGCAGCGATGTCACCAGCTCGCGCGACGCGATGGCGAACACGATCATCAGTGACGCACCGAGTGCGGGCATGACGAGCGGCAGCGTGATGCGGCGCAGCGCCACACCGGCCGGCGCACCGTGCACGCGCGCGGCCGCTTCGAGCGAGGCGGCCGTCTGACGCAACGCGGCGCTCGTGTAACGCACCGGGTAAGGCAGCAGCAGGCAGCTATACGACAGCAGCAGGATGCCCCACGTGTTGTACGGCGTGACCGGCCAGAACGGCAGATTCCACGCGAGGATCAGGCCGACGCCGACAACGATGCCCGGCAACGCATGCGGCAGCAGCGAGAGGCCGTCGATCAGCACGCGTGCGCGCATCGTCGACTTCACGACGCACCACGCACACAGGAACCCCAGCACGCCGGTCACGAGCGACGTGCCCAGCGCCAGCGACAGACTCGTCGCCAATGCCTCGAAGCCCTCCGCTCCCTGACCGACCAATGCGGCGAAGTGCGCGGTCGTCAGGTTCGCGAGCGATAAACCGCCCGAGAGCGTGCCCGAGAACGCCGTCGCCAGAATCGAGAACAGCGGCGCGGCCGTGGCAAGCAGCGCCACCATGCCGAAGCCGAACAACACCGGCACTTGCCAGCGTCCGAGCGCGCGTGGCGGCGAGGCAATGGGCTTGCCCGTCTGCGTCTCGAAGTCCTTGCCCGCCGCGAGCCGGTGCTGCAACACGAAGGCGAACAACGCAATCACCGCCAGCACGATCGACAGGATCGAAGCGCCCGGCAGATCGATGGGCCAATCGGCAAACCGGCCCTCGATGGCGGTCACCAGCACGGAGAAGCCGGCACGCGCGCCAAGGGCGGCGGGGGCACCGAATTCCTCGATGGCCATCGTGAAGGCGAGCAGCAGACTGGCCGCGAACGCGGGCAACGCGAGCGGCAGCGTCACACGGGCAAACGCCCGCCATGCCGATGCCCCATGCACGCGCGCCACGTCGGCCAGACGCGACCCCGTGGTGGCCAGTGCGCGCGAGACGGCGAAGTACACGACCGGGAAGATGTTGAGCGTCATCACGAAGACGAGCCCCGGCAGCGAGAACAGGAAGTGTCCGGCGTCCAGCCCGGTGAGCTGCTGGGCGTAACCGCCCGTTTGCAGCAACAGCATCCAGCCGAGTGCCGCGAGATACGGCGGCACGAGAAACGGCAGCAGGAAGCACAGATCCCAGAGCCGTGCGCCCGGTACATGAAACAGGCCGCGTACCGCCCCCAACGCGCCGCCGACGAGCGCCGTGCCCAACGCCACCGACAGTCCCAACCGCAATGTGTTGGTCACCAGCGGCAGCGTGTTGTCGTGTGACAGCGTGGGCCAGACAGCGGAGAAGGGCTCACGAAATGCGTCGAGTGAGCCCTGCGCGAGGTACGGAAAGACTGCCTGTAACAGGACGAACGCGACCGGCAACGCCACCACGACGGCGAGGGCTGCCACCGTCGCCGCGGGAAGTAGTCGGAACGATTTCACCGTCAGTGCTGGCCGTTGAGTTTGGCGAATCGTGCCAGGACTTCGGCGCGCGAAGCGCTCGACGATTGTGCGTCACCTTGCGGCAGCAAGCGCAGATCCTTGAACGACGCGCGCTTGATCGCGATGTCTTCGCGCGCCGGAATCAGCCACGCTTCGGCCACCATCTGCTGACCTTCTTCCGAGAGCACATAGTCGATGAACTGACGCGCCTCGTTCTGCTGCTTCGAGGTGTTCAGGATCATCATCGGACGCGGGGCGATGACCGTGCCGCTCGTCGGGAAGATGACCTTCACCGCTTCGCCGTTTGCCGCTGCGGCATAGGCCACGTAATCGACCGCGCCGAACACGGCGGCCTTCGCGCCTTGCAGCACCGGGTTGAGCGCCTGCGCGTTCGGGCCCGAGACGACCATGCCGTTGTGCTTGAGATCGTCGAAGAGCTTCCACGCTTCGCCGCCCAGACGCGCTTGCAGGCCCAGCAGCAGGTCCGCCGACGCGCCGGAGAGGGCCGGGTCCGGCATCGTCACGAGATTGCGGTACGCGGGCTTGGTCAGATCGCGCCAGTCATGGGGTTCGGGTGTGCCCGACCTGGCGTTCCAGACGATGCCCAGGGCGGAGAGACCCTGCGCGACATAGTGCGACGTCTTGAACGGCGCCGGCACGCGTGCGGCGTTGGGGCTCTGGACGGGGGCGAGCCAGCCGCGCTTCTCGAGGTCCTGCGCGGTGTCCCACGAGGCGGAGATGAGGACGTCGGCACGCGGGTTGGCCTGTTCGGCCTCGATACGTGCCATCACCTTGCCGGTGGTGGCTTGAAATACATCGACTTTGATGCCGGTCTTCTTCTCGAAACCCGCAGCGAGCTTCTTGCTGAGGTTGCCGGGGCCGGCGGTATAGACGGTCAGCGCATGCGCGTGTTGTACGCCGACGCTTGCAGCAAAGGCCATGGTAAGTGTCGCGATAATTTTGCGGTGAAGCATTATGGGCTACCTCGTAATACGTTTGTCAACGCGCCCGTGGGCGAGGATCACGATCTGGTCGGCCAGCGCCTCGGCTTCGTCGCGGTCATGGGTGACATAGACCGCGGTGGTGCCAAGACGCGAGAGCAACGCCCCGATGTCGGTGCACAAACGTGTGCGCAGATCGCGGTCGAGGTTGGAGAGCGGTTCGTCGAACAGCAGCAGACGCGGGGCCGAGACGATGGCGCGCGCGAGCGCAACGCGTTGTTGCTGGCCGCCGGAGAGCGCCTGCGGGCGGCGCGAGCCGAGACCGGCCAGACCGACGAGCGAGAGCGCTTCTTCGACACGTTCGCTGCGCTCGGCGCGCTTGATGCCGCGCATCTCGAGCGGGAAGGCCACGTTCGCGGCCACACTCATGTGTGGCCACAGCGCGTAGTCCTGGAACACCATGCCGAGCGAGCGCCGCTCCGGCGCGTGGCAGACACTGTCGCTCGCGACGACCGTGTCGTCGAAACGGATTTCGCCCCCAGTGGGGGCGAGCAGGCCGGCGAGCAGTTTGAGCAGGGTGCTCTTGCCGCAGCCAGAGGGACCGAGCAGGGCGGTCGTGGTGCCGGCCGGGACATCGATGTCGATGCCGTCGAGCACGCGCGTTGCACCGAAAGTCTGGTGCAACGCGCGCAGCGACACGCACACGCCCGACGGCGACAGCGAGGTGCTGCCCTGCGAAGCGCGAGTGTCGCTCGTCATCAGAACGTGTGCTTGATACCGGCCATCGTGCCGAACTGGTTCTTGCCGGCCACCACGTTGGTGCCGAAACCGTTCAGACCGAGGTCGGACCCGTTGCGGTTCACGACGTAGCCGAGGTTGACGTAGACGTCGGTACGCTTCGTGAAGCTGTAGTCGGCGCTGACCTGGAACGACAGCGGGTCGCGGTTCGTGCCGTAGAAGTCCTGATACATGGCCGTGGCCGACAGGTCGAGCGCCGGCGTGGCGTGCCACGTCGTGCCCAGCCAGTAGTAGCTCGAGGCTTCCACCGGGCTCTTGTTCAGGGCCGAGAGGTGGATCGCCTTGGCGTTCAGGTAGCGATAGCCCACGTACAGATCGACGCTTTGCAGCGAGTACTGCACGGCCGCTGCGATACGACGATCCACATTCCCTTCATAACCGCCGACCTTCGAGGTCAGGGCCGCATTGGGCAGCGTCGAGCCGCCGTTTTTCTGGTCGTAGGCGATCACGAACGACAGCGGGCCGTTGGCGTAGCGCACACCGGCGTCGATGACTTGTGCACGACGGTTGTCGCCCGGCGTGGCGCTGCCGAAGCTCACGTCGTCATAGCCCTTCGAGTACTGGACCATGCCTTCGAACGCACCGAGCTTGCCGGTGTAGCGAAGGCTGTTGTCCAGGCGGTCGGAGAACGCCGTGTCCTGCATCTTGATGGCGTACACGGCGTTGTTGAGCGGGTTGAACTTGCTCACCCAGTCAAGGAACACACCGCCCTGACGGCCGATCGTGACCATGCCGAACGAATTGTTCGACAGACCGACATAAGCCAGACGACCGAACTCGCGTCCGCCCTGGAGCGATTGACCGTTGCCGAGGTTGAAGCCGTTTTCCAGCAGGAACAGGGCTTTGTTGCCACCGCCGAGGTCTTCGGTGCCCTTGAGGCCCCAGCGCGAACCGGCGAGGTTGCCCGAGGTGACACGAGCCAGGTTGACGGTGTTGCCGGCGGTGTTCTTGTCGGCGTTGGTGAGGAATTCGACGCCCGAGTCGATCAGCCCGTAGAGCTGAACGTTAGACTGGGCAAGCGCGGGCGTGGGCAGGCTGCTGGCGATCGCCAGACAGCACCCGGCCGCCGCAATGCGGAGGTTGGGTTTCATGACAAGGTCCTCTTTGGGATTAAATTGAGCCGCCAATGTAAGCGGCCAACATGTCGCGAACATGACAATTCATCGTTATCCAAAAAGAGACATGCCAATGCAAACGGCCGGCGAATCGCTCGCCGGCCGCAGGTTTTGGCGCTGGGATGCGCTCGGACGCGCGTTGTGGGATGGACTGGGGGACTGACTCGGGGATCAGCCCGCAGAGGTGCCGGGAAGCGTGATGGTGAAGCGCGCGCCGCCGAGCGGAGACGTGTCGACACCGACGCGTCCGCCATGCAGCAGTGCAATGCGTCGCACGATGGCCAGTCCCAGACCGAAGCCGCCTGTCGCGCGGTTGCGGCTGCTGTCGAGGCGGTGGAAGGGCTCGAAGATGCGGGCACGCTCAGCCGTGGGCACGCCCTCGCCGTCGTCGTCGACGTAGATCACGATGCCGCCGTCTTCGCAGGTTTTCGCCCCGCAGACAATGCGCCGCGAGGCATGTCGCATGGCATTGTTGAGCAGGTTCTGCACGGCGCGAGCGAGCAGCTTGGGCTCGACTTCGACGCAGTCGGCGCCGGGCTCGGCGGCAATGTCGAGCGCAATCGAGCGTGCCGCCAGGGCTTCGGTGCAGTTCGCTGCGAGGCTGTCGAACATCAGACGTAGCGAGACGGCGTGCCGCGCGGGCGGGGCCGTGATCTGGTCCAGACGCGCCAGCGACAGCAGTTCGGTGACCAGTTCGTCGAGTTCGCGAATGTCGCCTTTGAGGGCGTTGATGCGCTCGTCGGCGTCCGGTTCATGGCGGCGCTGCTGAAGAATTTCCAGTCCGAAGTCGAGGCGCGCGATCGGCGTGCGCAACTCGTGCGACACCGCGTTGATCATGTCTTTCTGCGCCTTGATGGAGCGTTCGATGCGCTCGGCCATCGTGTTGAATACCCGCACGAGTGCCGTCAGGTTAGAGAAGCGTGAGACTTTCGCCCGTGAGTGGAAGTCGCCTTCCCCGAACCGGATCGCGGCGCGATTGAGCGACTGCAAGTCGGTCCAATACCATCGTACCCACGTCAGCACGCCGATGAGCATGAGCGCGGCGAGCAACGCGTACGCGAGGTAATTGATCTGCTTCAGACTCAGGTCGGTGCCGTTCTCATACGACAGAACCCAGTCGGAATCGCGCAGCCGCACCGCGATGTGATCGCCCGTGGTGTCGTTCACGACGGGAAGCCCGGCCTCCAGTTGCTGCCGCACGTATTCACGCTCGAGCTTGAAGTTCCTGAGCGGCAAGATCTCCATTTTGTCCTTGCCCTTGCTCTGGAATTGGGCAATGAACTCGGGCCACTTCGATTCGGGAAGCTTCGCGAGCGACTCGTTGATGAGCCACACGTACGCGCCCAGTTGCGTTTGCGTCGAGCGGTTCATCAGATCGTAGAACAAGTACCCGAACGTGTGCTGGATGATGAGAATCGCAGCAGCAAGCGAGATGCCGACCGACAGATACAACTTGAAAAGCACGCGAAACATGGCTCAGTTCTCCCAGGCCGAGGGGCTGAACAGATAGCCGCGTCCCCAGACGGTTTTGATACGTTGCGGTTCTCCGTCGGTGTCTTCGAAGCGCTTGCGCAACCGGTAAATGCCCACGTCGACCGTGCGGTCGATGCCGTCGAATTCGATGCCGCGCAACTGTTGCAGAATCTCGTCGCGCGTGACCACACGCCCGGCCCCGCGCGCCAGAATCAGCAGCAGACTGAATTCGTTGGACTTCAGTTCGACGGGCGCGCCGCGCCAGAACACCATGCGATCGCGCGGCACGATGCGCAGCATGCCGAACGACAGCCCGTCGTCGCCTTCGACTTCCACTTCGGCGATCGGCACGGCGCGTCGCAGCAACGCGCGCAGACGCGCGAGCAGCAAGCGCGGCTCGACCGGCTTCACCACGTAATCGTCTGCCCCGACCTCCAGCCCCGCGACCTGATCGTAAGTGTCTTCCCGTGCGGTGAGGATCAGAATCGGCGTGGTGCTCACGGCGCGTAACTGTCGGCAGATTTCCATGCCGTCCATGCCGGGCAGCATCAGATCGAGCACCACGATGTCGGGGGAAAAGGCACGAAAGCGCTCCAACGCGCGTGCGCCGTTGGCAACAACCGACACCTCGAAGCGATACGCGTGCAGATATTCGGTGACAAGCGCGGCCAGGCGCGCATCGTCTTCGACCAGCAAGACCCGGTACATGGCCGTATTCCTTTTGTGTTGTGCTGTGCCGCGCAAGCCTGGCGGCACTCCCGTGAAGCGCATTCTACTGCCCCGCAGCCCCGCCGGGCGGGCGTTTCAAACCTGCGAACAAATGAAAACATTTGTTCACAACTCTCCTAAATCGGGTAACAGCCATGCAGGCGCTTCACGCCTACCATGCGTTCACCTTGCGATCCGTGCGCAGACCGCAATTCCCTCACAACAGAAACGCCTCGTATCTTGTAGGAGTGCCATGAAAAGTCTCACCCCCCGCCAACGTCTCCATCTTCCCCGTCTTGCTGCGGCCAGTGCCGCGGGTCTGCTGTTGGCCGGTGCCGCCTCGCATGCCGTGGCGCTCGAACCCGCTCGCTACAGCGGCATTCAGCCGGACCAGAGCCTGCCGCCGCAGACGCCGGAGAGCGGCTACGAATTCACGATTGGTGGCGGTGTCGGTGTCTCCCCGCGCTACATGGGCAGCGACGAATACCGTGTCACGCCCGCCCTCAACCTCGCCCTGCAAACGCCCTATGGCGTGTTCGTCGGTCTGAGTGGCATCGGTTATCGGCTCTCGTTGCCGGCCGGCTTCTTCCTGTCGGCCGCGCTCTCGTACGACGGTGGCCGCAAGGACAGAGCCAAGGGGCTCGACGCCGGCTCAGACAAGTTGCGTGGCATGGGCGACATCAAGAGGTCTGTTTTCACCACATTGCAAGCGGGTTACGCCATTGGCGATCTGGCGGTCGTCAGTGTGGCGACGGATGTCCCGCTGTCCAATCGCGAGCGCGGCAACGTCTATCGCTTCGCCCTGGAC
>NZ_JAELTP010000654.1 GCF_016428915.1 Pandoraea sp. ASV26 | reverse complement strand
GGCTGCCATAAGGGAACTAAATCATCTGAGAGATTCCTTTGGTGGGCTTCTACTGGGCAATTCTTCGAATGCTTACGCGTCTTTAATCGTTGGAGCCCCGGTATAATTAATTAATAATTATTTGCAGCTGATCACAATGCAGTACAGCAAATAGTGAATGGCGAGCATTGTGTGAGGCTTCAAGGCGTTGGTGGAGTCATTTGTTCAGCGTCGCTCAGTTGTTTCCTATTTGGGCCTGGGCGTGGCGTCACAACAGTGAACGAGTACGGGCCGCCGACCAGCGACTAACGTGTGTGTTCTCGGGGCACGAATGACACTGGAAACATCACACATTGTGTACTTTCATCAGATAGAGATTTGGCTATTAAAAGCCATTTTCAAGTACGGCATAGGCTCTCCGCCGAACCTTTATTT
>NZ_JAELTP010000653.1 GCF_016428915.1 Pandoraea sp. ASV26 | reverse complement strand
GTTTTGATCAAACAGATTGGATCATTCCCGATCCCATTGAAAACGGAATCATTCCCAAGAATGCGTATGGGTGAGTTTTCTCCTCTCAGTGACCTGTGTTTAGACGTACGCTAACGACTCGACTGCAGTAATATTGATCTGTTCGCCGAGCACATGTGCCCCGAAGGCGCAGTTCATGTACCATTCAAGGGCGCGATGAAAGTTTGCAAGCGTCTTCAGGTTGATTACGCCGAGGCAGTCGTGGACTTTGAGTTTGGCCATCGCATGGCTGTACCAGTAATACAAGGTGTCGTAATTGCGGTAGAGAACCACGACTTGGTTATGGAGCAGCTAGCGAAGGATGAAAACGAAAGGCAAAGAAAGGAAGATGAGAAGCGCCGGAAGGCTGCGCTAGGCCAATGGAGACGGTTTCTC
>NZ_JAELTP010000652.1 GCF_016428915.1 Pandoraea sp. ASV26 | reverse complement strand
GGGCCACCAAACTCGCAAATCCACCTACATCCGGCACTCCGTCTATCGTCGTCTCCTTGTTCAACCTTGCCAAGCCATAAGCAACGTGATTCTCATGGACAACATCTCACCGAACAGTTGATTCGTAAGCTGCGTCCTGCCAAAACCAATAGTAGACTCTTACATATGGCTCCATTCTAATAAAATATGTTGCGGCTGTAGGTGGAGTGAATGGAGTTTGGGGTGCGGCTGAAGGACGGAATGGGAAGCTGATGATTGAGTGACGGGCTGTACTCTACCCCTGCTAGGTAGCGGGAGCTATCTGAATTGGCCGTAAAGCTTAATTCTCACTCAAATACTCAGTTGCCGTTTATAGTAAGTAGTGCATTTACTGACAAGGATTTGTGGGCTGGAAAAAATTCTGCTCTGTATGGC
>NZ_JAELTP010000651.1 GCF_016428915.1 Pandoraea sp. ASV26 | reverse complement strand
CGGCTTGCGTCGTTTTCTTTTTCTTTCTCCCCTTCCTTCTATACTTATAAATTTGGTCCGTTTGTTTTCCATGCTAAATGACCCAGTGCACTTGGTCAACCCGTTAGCTACGCCGGGCCCAGTTAGGTGTCGCCTTCAAGGTCGATCACGGTCTCTTGACTTGCAAGCAAGGGGGCGGAGGGTGCTGAAGTTGTAATAAGAAGAACTTTGGAAAACAATCTGTATAGAAGAGAAACTTACGTATGTTACAATTTGATCCATGATTTGGTCGCCGCTCTTGGTTTTGCGATATATGTGTAGTCTCGAGCCTCCTGAGTGATGGGAAGTTTAACGCGGACTTACAAAATGCCGTGGTCGGATTCGGTGGCGGGGCAGGCCTGAATGTCAACCTTCGTTCAGTTGCAGATACACGAC
>NZ_JAELTP010000650.1 GCF_016428915.1 Pandoraea sp. ASV26 | reverse complement strand
GATCGGCTGCGTCCAAGTGTTCAACTATATGACTGTCAGTAGGAGCTCGGGAGAGAATGCCGGCGTGACGTACGGATATTTGTAGTCATAATTACCGTTGTCTCCAGATCTCGAAGGATTCCACCATCTCCAAAAAGTCTTGCTAGAATGACCTTTGCCGTTGGAACGTCTAGAGCTCCAAGAACATCGTCAAGTATCAATAAATCCGGACTGCTGTAGACCGCTCTTGCAAGTGCCTTGCGTTGTACTTAGTTTGAATCTCCGGACTGGACTGATCATGGCCAAAACTTACAACTCGCTGCTTTTGTCCTCCGCTTAGGTTACACCCACCGCTTCCAGCAAGTGTCTTATCGCGGCCAGGGAGGAGCCGCACGTCTTGGTCCAAAGCGCATGCGCAAAGGACAGACATATACC
>NZ_JAELTP010000649.1 GCF_016428915.1 Pandoraea sp. ASV26 | reverse complement strand
CCTTACCTGTCCGCGAATACAGTCGCTTAAGGGAGTCGTGCAGTAGGCTACCAGGCTTCCGCTCGTCAGGGGCAAGGCGATGCGGATTCTGGCCGGCCAAATCCGCCTCCATGATTTGGCGGTGCAGATCGCTACGTGGAAGGAAATCATACGCCATCACCTCGTCTATGTACTTCCTGATGGCGTTGCCAAAGACTTTGCAGTCAAACATCGAATCATCCATGCGCTGTATCATGGCCACAAAATCGGCCGATGCCGAGCTGCCCAGCTTGTGGATGTCATGACGCTGGATGGCAACGATGAGCGAAACGCACCAGTTTGAGAAGTCTTGGTCTAGCTCGGCAGTCGACGCACTCTTTGCGTTGGGGCGATCAAAGGAAGTGGTCAGGGTCCGCCAGAGGACCTGTCCGACAG
>NZ_JAELTP010000648.1 GCF_016428915.1 Pandoraea sp. ASV26 | reverse complement strand
GAATCTCCCGCTCCGTCTTGCGCCTCTGTTCCTGCTGCTTCATGTTCTTATACTCGGCCAGCGAGTCTCCGCCACCCATCAGCTCGCCCTCGTTTACCTCGCCGCCAGGACTCTTGTCTCGAAACTCGCGCATCTTGTCATTGACGTCGCGCTTCTTTTCCAGCTTGCGCTCTCTTGTACCAGCCTCGGCGCGCGGAACCAGTTCCACGAGCCGCTCCTTTTGCATCTTGCGGTCTGCTTTGCGCTCAGCCCGTAGCTCCCCGTGCGCTGCGTCGCGGTCCTCTTGGCGCATTGCGTCACGCTCTGCCAGGTCGTCTCTCGAGGGTATGCCAACGCCCATGCGCCGACCGGGTATCTGGCCTGGTAACGTAGGCCCGTAGTCTTCGTCATCACTGCCGCCGCCACCTTCACCTC
>NZ_JAELTP010000647.1 GCF_016428915.1 Pandoraea sp. ASV26 | reverse complement strand
GTGTTGTTACCACCGCCGAGTTCCCTGACGAAGATGAGTCGGTTGGTGAAATCTTGATTGGTTTCTTTGGTCCTAATTGTAGCGATTTGATTGCCACGTCGGCGTTGAATATCGTCTTGACGTACCTATGCGGCTCTTCTGTTTCAGTGCTGGAGAATATCATCGTTGAGAAGGAAGAGCTGGCCAGCTCCATCACGTATTGGTGGGACTCTCGTCCAAACTCTGTCATCTGGTTGCAACCAACCGGTGTGGCAACCGAGAAGCTCGAGTTTGTAGAAAAGCGTGTTTTTGAAGTTCTCAAGGAGGTTGCCTCCAAACCTTTGGACATGGAATACATGACCGAATGTCTACTCCGAGAAAAGCGCCAGGTCAAGTTCCACGCCGAGACGTCCGAGTCCTTCTATGCTACCAACA
>NZ_JAELTP010000646.1 GCF_016428915.1 Pandoraea sp. ASV26 | reverse complement strand
ACGGTTCGTCGGCAGCGTCAGATGTGTATAAGAGACAGCAGTAGGTCTGCGGCGCCGAGAAAGGGCTCGTCGTTGTCGTCGAGGCCCGCAACGAGGAGGTGGTTCCAGAGCGGGTCGAACTTGGAGCGGCGGTTGTAGAGCAGCTTGGCCAGGTAGCGGTGCAGGTTTGCCGCGTTGAGGCGCGGCTTGTCGGGCGAGCTGTAGGATTCGTCAATGTCGAGATCCGTTAGGTGGCGGTCGAGGTACTGCATGTCCGAGATGTCGCCGCTGAAGCCGACTACGGTGCTGGATTGGAAGGTTTTGAGGCGCTTGATGTCTGTGAAGCGGGCGAGGGAGCCAAAGGATGCTGATGTTTTTTATAATTGAGTTAGCCGAGTTTGCTGGAGAAGATTGAAGTGTGTTCCTTCATCTGGG
>NZ_JAELTP010000645.1 GCF_016428915.1 Pandoraea sp. ASV26 | reverse complement strand
TGTGTGCCAGATCATGTTCTCGGGTGTGATGTTTTAGGGAAGTAGACCAAGTGGCCTGTCGTCCGATCGAAGACTGTGCAGCGATATATCCACAAAACTATTTATTTACTTTGTCAATACTGAGGTTAGCTGTACTCCAAGCTCTGGCTAAGCCAGGTAGACAGTCCGTGTATGGTTTATTAACTGACAAAAAGCCTTAATGCAGCACTTACCTCAGTTAATGGGGGCAGGAACGGATGGGTTTCTTCCAGTTTGAGCTACGTTTATTATCATTCTAGCGTATAGTTTAGCCATATAATATATCTTTACCTCTCAGTATATTGAGCTGTCTCTTATACACATCTGACGCTGCCGACGAACCGTGTGGTGTGTAGATATCGGTGGTAGCCGGATCATTAAAAAAGGGGGGGGGGG
>NZ_JAELTP010000066.1 GCF_016428915.1 Pandoraea sp. ASV26 | reverse complement strand
GACGAGGTACGACAGCCAGGTAAAGCGTGACGTCGTGTAGATCGACTTGACCGGATCGATGATGCCCTGCGAGGCGAGCACGCCGGTGCCGATGGTCGCCACGCCGATGGCAAGCCACCACATGCGCATGCGATTCCAGTCACCGATGTTCACGATGTCGGAGAGGGCGCCCATCGTGCAGAAATGCGTGCGTTGCAGCACGGCACCGAACACGAAGGCCAAACCAAAGGTAAGCCACACGACGGTGTGGGACAGGGCGGTGAGATCGACGTCGGTCATGAGGCGAGAAGACGATGGCGGCCGTGCCCGGCCGTTCGATACATGATCGCGAGCCACAGGGTGTGGCCGGCATTGTTGTTATCAGACGTGGCGCACAGTTTGTGCGCGAACACGTCGCGGGTGCGGTCGCCATGTGGTCCGGGCCATGATCGGCCTGCCCACATCCCCTGAGACGCCGCGCCTCGAACGCTTGGAAAGTCCGTATTCTACTTGAGGTCGCACGCCGCATTGGCAAACCCTGCGGCAAACGCCGCGCAAACGGCAGCAAACGGCAGCAAACGCCACAAACGACAACGCCGCCCAAAGGCGGCGTCGTGCGTTTGACGAGTGTCCTCACACGGCAGGCTGGTTCGCGCAACCTCCCGAGGGGCGTCTTACTTCAGCTTGGCCGCACGCTTCTTGGCCTCCGCTGCCGATTCGCTGTCCGGGTACCTGGCCACCAAATCCTGCAACGTTTTTTTCGCTGCCGCAATCTGCCCCGATTCCGCCTGGTTGCTGGCAATCGCCAGCATGGCCTCGGCAGCCTTCGGGCTCGTCGGGTACTTCGTCACGATTCCTTGCAGCGTCGCAGTCGAACCCTTCAGATCCTTGTTGGCGTACTGCGCATTGCCAAGCCAGAACAGCGCTTCGGGTTGATACGGGCTGGCGGGATACTTGGCCGAGAAGGTCCGGAAATCCGTTTGCGCACCCTTGTAGTCACCGTTGCGGAATTTCGTCAGCGCGGCGTCAAAGACATCTTTCTCGCCCGGTTGGACGGTGCCTGTCACGCCGCCGACGGTCATCTGCTGCGGTTCGAATTTCTTCAGACGGCCATCGAGGTCGTTGTAGAAATCCTTTTGACTCTGTTGCAGGTTCGCAAGCTGGTTTTTCAGATCTTCATTCTGACCGCGCTGGTCGGCCAGATCACGTTGCAACTGCTGGATCTGACCGTTCAAATCCAGCACGTTGCGCGTGAGCCCCTCGATCCGCTGCTTGTCCGAATCCAGACGGCTACGGATATCGAGGATCGCTTTGCGCGCCTCGTCGTCATCGAACAATCCGGCATGCGCCAGCGGGCTCAGCACCGCAGTGCCGAGCATCGCCGTGCAGATCATGTTTTTAAGCAAACGAGACGTCATGACGATTCAATCAATAAGCCAGATCGGCGCGACGGTCCTGGGCCCAACCGGCTTCGTCGGTACCCGTGGCCTTTTCCTTGCCCAGCGAAACGGCTTCCATCTGGCTGGTGTTGGCGCCCAGCGCCGACAGGGCCTTCACCACGGATTCAGCACGCTTCTGACCCAGGGCCAGGTTGTACTCGCTCGTGCCGCGCGGGTCGGTATTGCCCTGAACCAGCACGTGACGCTGCGAGTACTTGTTCAGGAAGTTGGCGTGCGCCTGGAGCATCGGGGTGTACTGAGCGTCGACGCTGTACTGGTCGAAGCCGAAGTACACGCTGCGCTTGGCGAGCGGGCCGTTCGGGTTGTTCAGTTCGTCAGCCGATGCGTCGACGGGGGCGACAGCGCGGGCGTCGGTCGTGGTCTGACCCTTGTTGGCGTTAGCCTGGTCGTCGAGCTTCACGCCCGACGAGCAAGCGGCCAGAGCGGCCAGCGAAGAGATGGCGAGGATGTTACGAAGCAGGGAACTCATATGAGCCTCCGATTGATGTTGCTGTTGATGTTATTGCATGAAAGGGCCCCAGGAGGGTTCGCGAACTTCCCCTCCTCGGACCTGAAGAATCTGCCGGGTTTGCCCGTCCACCGAGACTGCCGCGAGAACCTTGCGGCCCCCCGACTGCGTTGCATAAAGAATGTACTTGCCGTTTGCGGCAAAACTCGGTGACTCGTCGTGGCTGGTGTCGGTCAGAGCCGTAACATCGCCAGTACTCATATCCTGCACGCACAGCTTGAATCCGCCACCCTGACGCGCGATGAACGCGAGCAACTTGCCGTCGGGACTGATTCGCGGGCTGACGTTGTAACTCCCCTTGAAGGTGACGCGCTGCGCCGCGCCTTCACCCTCGCCACCGGCCGGCATCTTGTAGATCTGCGGACCACCGCCACGATCGCTCGTGAAGTAGATCCACTTGCCGTCCGGGGAATACTGCGGTTCGGTGTCGATCGCGCCGCTGCGCGACAGACGCTTGAGGCCGCCGCCATTGGCGTTGACCTGATAGATCTGCGTGTTGCCGTCACGCGAGAGGGCCACGGCCAGCTTGCTGCCGTCCGGCGCCCACGACGGCGCCGAGTTGTTGCCCTTCTCGTTGGCCAGCACCGCACGACGGCCTGTCGGCAGATCGTGGATGTACACCACCGGCTTGCGCTTCTCGAACGACACGTAAGCGACCTTGGTGCCGTCCGGCGACCACGCCGGCGAGATGATCGGCTCGCGGCTGTTGAGCGCGACGCGCGCGTCCTGACCGTCCGAATCCGAAATCTGCAACTGGTAGTTGCTGCCGCTATGCAAGACATAGGACAGACGCGTGGCGAACACACCGCGGTCGCCCAGCAACTTCTGATAGATGTAGTCGGCGATCTTGTGTGCGGTCAGCCGGAGATTCGCCGACGACGAGGTGAGCGCCAGACCGCCGAGCGGTTGGCCGTTCACGGCGTCGTACAAACGGAAGCTGACCTGGAAGTTGCCGTTGCCTGCCGGCACGATCGTGCCGGAGACGAAGGCGTTCGCCCCCTTGGCACGCCACGTGCCGAGATCGACCGAATCGTCCACGCCAACGGTGGCACCGCCCGTATCGATCTGGTTGAAGCGGCCGCTGTTACTCAGGTCAGCCTTGACGACGGACACGATGTCCGTCGGCGCGGCGCCCTTGAAGTTCGACACGGCGATCGGGTAACGGTTGGTACCGACGCCATTGATCTCGACGGTAAGCGGGGTCTGCGCATGGGCGATCGTGCAAGCCGCAGTGAGCCAGGTGGCTACCAGCGCACGCCATGCATATTGACTGGAAATTCGCATGCGTTCGATTAGTCAGTTACGCGGTGCAAGGGCCATTTTTACCACATTCGGATGAAAATGGACTCGCTTCGCTCGGTTTTCGTTCCCGTTTGACAACATTCCTCAGCCCTTGGGTCGGAGGTGAATGTCGAGCGTCGGGGGCGGGGCTTTGCCGTCGACACCGCGCGGCAAAGGATCTGATTTCTTGATGGCGGCCATGGCGGCGGCATCCCACGCCGGATTGCCGCTCGACTTCGTCAATTGCATCGACAGAATGCTGCCGTCCGGCGCAATGCGCACGGCAACGATGGCCTGCGGGTTGCCCGTCGTATCGCCTGCATAGGCAATATTCGGCATGACCTTGGCGCGCACGCGTTCAGCATAGCCCGCCGCGCCGGTGCCACCGCCGCCCGCGCCCGTGCCGCCAGCCTGCGTGCCCAGGCCATTGCCGTTGGCGCCCGGCGTGCCGTTTGCCATGCCGCGCAACGACGCCAGACGCTCGGCGCGTGCCGCATCGGCCGCCTTCTGCGCTGCCGCTTCCTTCGCAGCCTTGGCCTTCGCTGCCTTGTCTTCCGCAGCCTTCTTCTCGGCGTCCGCCTTCTTCTGCGCGTCGGCCAATTGTTGCTGCTTCAACTGCTCGGCCTTCTTGGCCTCGTCTTCCTTCTGACGCTTCAACTCGTCAGCCTTCTTCTGCTCGGCCAGCTTCTGCTGGCGCGCGGCCTCCTCTGCGGCCGCTTTCTTGCGGGCGAGTTCGGCGGCGGCCTGCTCATCGGCGAGTTGCTTCTGCTTGAGAGCCTCCTGACGCGCCTTCTCCTGCTGCGCCTCGAGCAGACGCGCCTGTTCGGCGGCTTGCTGCTCCTGTTTGCGCTTCTTCTGCTGGAGGGCGATGTCGGCGTCTTCGGCCGGCGGTGTCGGCGCAGCGATGGCGGGCGGTGCGGGCGTCGGCGGCGGCGTCACGACCGGTGGCGTCGGCTCGGCGACTTCGGCGGGCGTCCACAACTCGGCTTCGGAGCCGGCGGGGGAGCTGTTCTGCCAGCGCATGCCATAGAAGAGCAGCGCAAACAGCAGCGCGTGCATGAACAGCGCGAGAAGAAATGCCCGGCCCGTGCCGCGCTCATCGTTGCGCGGGCCGATAGGGCGATTAGGACGGTCGGAACGGGCTACGGTGCGGCTCATTTCTGCTTGACGAGCAGGCCCACGCGCTTGACGCCCTGGGCCTTGAGATCGGACATCACATTCATGACGATTTCATAGCGCACCGACTTGTCGGCGGCAATGACGACCGGCTGATCCGGATTCGCGGCCTGACGGCCTTGCAGGAAACCGCTCAGATCGCCCCCGCTCATGCGCTGCTCGATGGTGTTCTCACCATCCTTGTAGCGCACCAGCATGCGGTTATCGGATTCGATGTTGACAACCACCGGCGGCGTCTGCTGCTGCGGACTCGCGTTAGCGACGCTCGGCAAATTGACGATCGACGGCGCGACCAGCGGTGCGGCCACCATGAAGATGACGAGCAGCACCAGCATCACGTCGATGTACGGTACGACGTTGATGTCCGCCATGGCGCGACGGCCGCGGCGAGCGTTGCGCATAGAACCTGCCATGTCTCGGCGCTCCCGGAGTGCTTAGTGAATCTGCCGTTGCAGGATGTTGGAGAACTCTTCGACGAAGCTCTCGAAGCGGATCGACAGCCGGTCGATGTCGTTGGCGAAGCGGTTGTAGGCAACCACGGCAGGGATAGCGGCGAACAGACCGATGGCCGTGGCCACCAGCGCTTCCGCGATACCCGGCGCCACATTGGCGAGCGTGGCTTGTTGCACGTTCGACAGGCCGCGGAAAGCGTTCATGATACCCCACACCGTACCGAACAGGCCGATGTACGGGCTGACCGAGCCGACCGACGCGAGGAACGGCAGATTGGCTTCGAGGGCGTCCATTTCACGTTGATAGCAAGCGCGCATGGCACGGCGCGCGCCGTCCAGAATTGCATGCGGATCGTTCAGACCTTTTTCGCTCGCCTTGATGTATTCGCGCATGCCCGATTCGAAGATTCGCTCGAGCGATCCGGTCTGATGGCGGTTGTTCAGGGCGCTTTGGTAGAGCGCCTGAAGATCGCCGCCCGACCAGAAGTCGCGCTCGAAGCGCTCGGTCTGAGCGCGGGCGCGACGAATCGCGAAGATCTTGCGGAAGATGTGCGTCCACGAGAGCAGCGAGAGCAGCAGCAGCAGGGCCATGACGGCCTGGGCGAGCACGCTGGCATGCATGACCAGCGAAATAATGGAAAGATCTTGATCGGGCATGGTGTGGTTGTTGACTGACCGGAATTCTTGTCTTTGGCTTCAGGCGGCTGCCGGACTGGCAGGCTCACCCGCCGCTGCGTTGGCTGACCTGGCAGCCGATTGCATGACGAGACGCACTGGCGCCGGGATTTTTCCCGGGCGCAGGGTGTCCGCTGCCACGCAGCCGATTTTGATGCTTCCGCGCGCCAACAGTTCGCTGCTACCGTCGGGTGCGTCGCGCCAGGCTTCCTGTTGAAAATCGACGGACGCGCCGCCAATGCGCTCGATACGACTTTTGATAGTGAGAAGATCGTCCAGCCGGGCAGGGCTCAGATAGTCGACGGCAGTGGAGCGCACGATGAAAATCATTCCCGTGCTGCGGGCCAGTTCGAGTTGCTCGATACCGAGCGAGCGGAGCCACTCGGTGCGGGCGCGCTCAAAGAATTTTAGGTAGTTGGCGTAGAAGACGACGCCTCCGGCGTCCGTGTCCTCGTAGTAAACGCGAATTGACCAACAGGTATCAAAATCAGCCATGCCGCGCATTGTATCGGAACCGGACCGCAACGCCAGTCACGGAAACAGAATTTTTCAAACCGGCACGGTGGTGTTCTGTTTACGGATGATTATGTGAGGCGCAATGACGCACCAAACTGGGGCGAAATGGCGCGAATGCCCCGTGTGGCGGGGGATTACGCTGGCGCCCGGGCCTGGCCCGTCTCTATAATGATGGCTCGCAAGCCCCCTGAATTTCAGACAGGGTCATCGTGCGCGCAAGCCAGCATCGCGCCTCTTTGAGCCCCTTCTTAGCGAATCAACCTGCGAGGCCCTCGAATTGACTTCCCCCTCATCGCAAGCATCTTCCCTTCGCGTCGCATTTCTCGGTCTGGGCGTGATGGGTTATCCCATGGCCGGCCATCTCCAACGCGCGGGCCATCAGGTCACGGTTTATAACCGCACCGCGGCCAAGGCGCAGCAATGGGCCAAGGAATATGGCGGGGCAAGTGCCGCTTCCCCGGCGCAAGCCGCGCGCGACGCCGACATCGTTGCCGCTTGCGTGGGCAACGACGACGACCTGCGCAGCATCGTACTCGGTGAGCACGGTGCCTTCGCCGGCATGAAGGCAGACGCCGTCTTCGTCGATCACACGACGGCATCGGCCGATGTGGCGCGCGAACTCTACGCCGTGGCCCGTGAGAAGGGGCTGCACTTCGTCGACGCCCCCGTGTCGGGCGGTGAAGCCGGTGCCAGGAACGGTGTGCTCACGATCATGTGCGGCGGCGACGCCCCGGCGTTCGACCGGGTCGCGCCCACGCTCGGCGCCTACGGGCGTGCCGTCACCCGCATCGGCGAGGCCGGGGCAGGGCAATTGGCCAAAATGGTCAATCAGATCTGCATCGCCGGACTCGTGCAGGGGTTGTCCGAGGCGATCAACTTCGGTCAGTGCGCCGGTCTGGACATGCCGCTCGTGCTCGACGTCATCAACAAGGGCGCGGCGGCAAGCTGGCAAATGGACAATCGCGGCCAGACGATGATCGACGGCAAGTTCGACTTCGGCTTCGCGGTGGACTGGATGCGTAAGGACCTGGGGCTGTGTCTGGCCGAGGGGCAGCGCAACGGGGTGTCGCTGCCGGTCACGGCGCTCGTCGACCAGTTTTATGGTGACGTGCAGGCCCTTGGCGGCTCGCGCTGGGATACGTCCAGCCTGATCCATCGCCTGCGCGTGTTGTCGGGCAAGGCCTGAGCCGAACGCACAGGACGGCAGTGGCAGCGTCGGCGCGCGCTGCCCGGCAGCGCGCCGCGCCACCGCCGTCTGACGCTGTCTTGCATCAGGTATTCAAAATATCTCCGGGTTTGTCTCCAATCGTCAGCCGGTGCCGATTGGCACTAGAATGCGGAAAACGGGACGTCGCGGCGCGACGGTACGGCGGCGTGGCGGCGTAGCGGCTTGGGAGTGGGCTGAAGCGCGGGCATGCCGACGTTGGCACAAGGGAGACCGCCGCGAGCGATAACGATCTAGAACACAACTCGAACCCGAGATCCAGGTACCGACATGAGCAATCAGTCGAACGCTGCGGCCGTCCGCGCATTTCGCATTCTCGAAATTCTCAGTGCCTCGGGCACGCCGATGACGCTGGCGGAGATTGTCGCCGCCATCGGTCTGCCCAAGCAGACCGTGCATCGCATTCTCAAGCAACTCGAAGCCGCGTGGCTGGTCACGCGTGAGGCCGGCAGCCGGCATTACGAGCCGTCGTCGCGGGTGCGGGCGATGGCCGTCAATGCGCTGATGCACGTCGGCCCGGCGGCCGCGCGTCATGCCATTCTTCAGCAACTGGTCGACAAGTTGGGCGAGACCTGCAATCTGTCGATGCTCTCGGGTGACGACCTCGTCTACCTCGATCGTGTGGAGACCGAATGGTCGCGTCAGCTCAAGCTTTCGCCCGGCTCGCGTGTGCCGTTGCACTGCACGGCGAGCGGCAAGCTGCTGCTGGCGTTCCTGCCACGGGCGCGTCGCGAGAAGCTGATCGCCCATCTGCCGCTGCGCCCGCGCGCCGAGAACACCATCACCGATCTCGAGGATCTGCGCGAGGAACTGGCGGAAACGCGCAAGCGCCGGGTAGGGACCAATAATGAAGAGCATGTGCCGGGCATGATCGCCGTGGCCGTGCCGGTGATGCTCGACCGCAATCGCGCGTGTGCTGCCATTGCCGTGCAGGCGAGCGCGCAGCATTGCACGCTCGACAAGCTCATGACGTTTTTGCCCGATCTCGAGGCCGCCGCCGAGACTATGGCGGCCACGTTCAACGAATAAGGCGCGCGAGCCTCACCCACGCGTGCTGCGCGCTCATCGGGCCGGGGCGGCGCTTGCGGCGGCGTCCGGCATTGACGCCGGCGCAGGCATGGCGGGGGTCAGCGCCTCGAAGACCTGTTCGAGTTGCTTCGCGGCTTGCGCCGATTCCGCCCGCATGCGCGGCCCGATGAAGATCGGATCGAGAAGCAGGAAGAGCAGGTTCGGCGTGCGATAGATGAAGTCACGCTCGAAGCGCGTGCCGGTGCCGTCTGGCGTGAGCTTGTAGCGAATCTCCCCTGACGCACGCCGGTTGATCTCGCCTTCGATGCGCCATTCGAGCGGTGGATTCGCGTCGACGACCTTCCAGTGAACGATGCCGTGACGGCCCGCGAGCCGGAATTCCTCGGCGACTTCCTCTCCTGCCTTGAGCGGATGGTCCGTCGCCCCTTGCACGGCGATCGATGCCGGATGCCACTTCGGCCAGTTATCGGGCGTGGTGGTGTAGTCGTAGACGGCCTGCGGCGGCGCGCGCAGCTTGACCGTGTCGAGCACGTGCGTCTGGCGCTCGAAGGGCAGCGGGAGCAGCGAGAGCAGGGCGAGCAGCGCCACCGCCCCCAGAATGAACAGGAAGGCGCGCTTCATCGGTGCGCGCTCACGCACCGGCAGGCGAATCGAGTTCGACATCGACCATCAGGTCGTCGGCAAGGCTTTCCAGCGTCTCGCGCAGCGATTCCGTGCTCACACTTGCCGGCACGTGAAGGCGGGCCGTCGCGCGAAACAGCGTGCCGCCCGACATCGACCCCTCAACGCACTGCGTGGCGAGTTCGTCGATGCTGATGCCGCGCGAGAACAGCACGTGCGAGATTTCCTTGACGATGCCCGGATGATCCTGACCGACCAGATCGAGCTGAAGCGTGCGCGCGGACGGGTCGGCGGCAGCGCTTTGCGCGCGCGTGACGGAAATTTTCAGGCCGTGCGTTTCGAGCGCGTGCAAGGCTTGCGTGAGCGCCTCGGCGTTGTCGTCGGGGAGTTGCAGATGGATGATGCCGGCGAACTGGCCGGCAAGATTGGCGAGGCGGCTCTCCAGCCAATTTGCGCCGCAGGCCGTAGCGCGATCGGCGATCGCATTGACCAGCCCCGGGCGATCCGGGCCAATCACGTTGAGAATCAGGGACGTCGTCATCACAGGCTCCATCGACACTGAGGGGCAAGAGGCGGCGCAGGCGGCGCGCCCGTGCTCTCGTGAGGGCGGTAGCGCGCAGCAGGCTCAAGTGTAGTGCAATCGTGGGGTGCGCCGCTACGGCAAGCCTTCCCTGACAGAGGGGCGGCGGCCGCGGCCTAGGGACGGTCTGCCGCCATGGCGAGCAACGCGATGACCGTGGCGTCATCGGTCTGCACGAAATCACTGTACGCCACGCTTACTGCGTAGAACGGTTGAGGCGTTTCAAGACAGACGACGGCATCGGCCAAGGGGGTTAGGCGCGCGATGGCGTCGCGCGCGGCGACCGGCGCACAGGCGATGAGCGGTGTCGCCCCGAGACGCCGCATCGCCCGCAATGCCGCGATCATCGTCGCGCCGGTGGCGATGCCATCGTCGACCACGACAACCGGCCGGTCTTGCACATGCGGCGCTCCGCGTCCCGGCGTGTATGTCTCGCGCCGCTGCTGAATAAGCGCGCGCTGACGCGCTGTTTCATGCGAGAGGTAGAGGCCTGTTGCGCCGAGCGACAATGCGTGATCGTCGAGGAAGATGCCGCCGAATTCGTCGACGGCGCCCACCGCCAGTTCCGACTGGTGCGGCGCGCGCAGCTTGTGGGCGAGCAGGACGTCGAGCGTGCCGTTCAACTGGCGGGCGATGGGCAGTGCCACCGGCACGCCGCCGCGAGGAATGGCCAGCACCAGCGGCGGGGCGCAGCGTGCTATCAGTTCATGCGACGCGAGCACTTCAGCCAGCGCGCTACCCGCGGCGGCACGATCGAGAAACGAGGCAACGGCAGGCATGGCGCGAAGGCGGGAAGCGAGCCCGCAGGCGGGCATCGGTACCGACATCGTAACGCTGTGCCCTGATGCCCGTTTGCGTCAATCCACGCGTTTGTCGCGCCCGATCGTCGCATCGTCGCGTCGTTGCGTTCGGGGCTTTCAGCGCGCTCTGAGCGTTAGCGCGTGAGCCGCCCCGCGCAGCATCCTCTCACGCGCCCAGTCGGCTGCCCCAGCGCTGCCAGACGGCAACGAACGCCGTGCCGACCGCAATGCCGAGCGCGGCACCCGCGAGTGCGTCACTCGTCCAGTGATAAGCGGCGGCGAGCTGGCCGAAGCCGGTCAGCGCGATGGCCACGGCGCACGGCCAGCGCAGCGCACGGTGCCGCAGCGCGAGCACCGTGGTGAACGCGAGTATGACGGTGAGGTGCCCCGAGGGGAACGACGCGTAGGCCGCGCCGTCGCCAGCGAAAAACCGGAATTCGAACACGCCGTCACGCAGATACGACGGGTTCTCATGAATCCACGTGGCCGGCCAGGTGCGTCCGAAGGTGAACTTCAGACCTTGCTTGAGCATGCTGCCAACGCCCACCGCGCCTGCCGAAAGCCACAGCGTGGTGGCCCACACCGGCAACTGGCGCCGCCAGACGAGCACCGCCCCCAGGATCACGAACGTGGGCCACGCGAGCACGAACAACGGCGAGGGCAACTCCGCGATGTGCTCGATCCAGCGTGTGCCCTGCGTGTGCACGTGCGCGAAGTCCACCACCGGTCGGTCGATCCAGGGGATGGCGACGAGCGCCAGCAACAGGCAGGCCAGCGCGCTGAGCCATGCGGTGCGCAGACACGGGCGCGAGGTGAGAGAGGGCGGAGTGCCCGGCGACGCCGCCGGTCGTGACTTCGGAGCCAGTTCGTTCATGACGTGAGTTCGGGAAAGCGTTGGCATCGACAGGCGATGGCACTGCGACATGGTAGTCGCCATTGGCGGCGGTGAAGCATCGAATCCCATCGGGGGACAGGCATGCCGCATTGAACCCCGCCCGGCATGGGGGGCGGGCACCTCACCGCTCGCCAAACATTCCGGTGTCGCAGAACGTTTGACGATGCGCTCCCGTCATGGCGATTTGATGACGATCAGGGTGCGGGCGTTGCGCCTGTGACATGCTCGGGCGGCAAGGAAAGGAAAGATTTTTTGCTGGGGGAGGGGGCAACGTCCTACAATCGTCCCCTACGTAAATATCGGGAATTGCCGGTTGCGGCGGCCGATTCGAGGGAGCGGGCGTGATGAACGGCAGTTGTCTGTGTGGCGCGAACGTATGTCCGTCAACACAGGCGTCGAACGAAGTCACAGCAGTCTTGGTTGTTGTAGTTCGCTTGGCAAAACAAAATCAATATCGCATGCGGGGGCAGTAGTGAACCGGGGATTCGAGAGCATCATCGATCGTCTGGCGCGCGAATTCTGGCGCGCCGCGCACACGCGCGAGCAGCAGCACGCACAAACGCAGGCTCGCTCGCTCGCGGAAGTGCGTGCCGTGGAGCAGGCGCAGCGCGCATGGGAAGAGGCGCCTGCCGCCGACGCCGCCATGCGAGAGCGTCTGCAACTGGCGCTGCGGCAGGCCGAGGCGGCGGCGCAAGGTGCGCGAGCCAAACTGGAAGTTGCGCGGCTCGAGCGGTTGCTTGCCGATGGCCTGGCGCGCGACCTGCGCATTCCGCCGGCCGATCTGCGCGCGCGCAACACGCCGCCGGTGCTCGATACCCGGCGTCTGCCGAAGATTCTGGCGAAACCCGAATGGGAAACCTTTGCGCCGGAAAAGCCGGGTCGGCTGGCCCTCGCCATGCCGGGGGCGTCGGGACGCTACGAGCAGGCCGTCGCCAAGGCGCGCAGCGAATTCGTGCACGCCGAGCGTGAGTACGAGGCGTCCAAGATCCGTCGCACGCAAGGCTCGATGATTCTCCAGATCGCGCAGCAGAAGGCGACGGAAGCCATGCGTGCCGAGAGCGCGCGTCATAACGCGGCCGTGGCCGACTTCGAAGGCGCGTTGCTGCGTGGCGAAGCGGCGGCCATCACCCGCTATGCGCGTATCGTGCTCAGCCGCAGCCCGTATCCGGAAGCGTTTTTGCAGACCCTCGCGGCGCATTACGTCGAGAACCACAAGCTGCTGGCCATCGGCTACGACGTGCCGACGCTCGACGCCGCCGTGCCCGTCGCGCTCGAATACCACTACAACGCTGCGGAAAACGTCATCCAGGGTGTGCCCGCAGGTGAGGCGATGCGCGCGCAGGTCTACGCCAGTGCGCTGCGCCAGATCTTGCTTCGTTCGCTGCACGAACTGTTCTCGGCCGACCCGCTGCGTCATGTGAACGCCATCGTTTTCAATATTTACGCTACCGATGGCGACGCCCGCGTGTGTGTGGCGAGCGCGCATGTGGCGCGTGCCGACTTCGCGGCGCTCGCGCTCGCCGAGGGCGATCCGGTGACGCATCTGGCGGCGCTCGGCGCGCGTGTGTCTGCGCACCCCGAAGCACTGGAGGCGGTGGCGCCGGTGGCGGGCGTCGACATGACACAGGTCGTCACGGACGCCGACGTGGTCGTGGACCGCCGCTTCAATCTGATGACGCTCACCGACAAGGATTTCTCGCAGGTGATGTTCCACTTGCTGCGCTCGCACGGCTTTGAAGGGCCGCCGCTGCTGCCGAGCGAGACGCCGGGCATGCTGACCTGCCGCGCGTGGGATCCGCATCCGATTTTCGGTGGCGATGTCGTCGTGCACATCTATCGTGAGATGACCCCTGGCGCGCGTCTCGAGATGGATGCTGCCCGTGCCATGTTCGCCGAGATGCAGAAGATCGGCGCGGCGCGCGGCATGCTGATTACGACGGGCGAGTTCGACGACGGGGTGGAGGAATTTGCACGCGATCGCCGCATCGAGCTGCTCGCCGGACATCATCTCGTTTTCCTGCTCAAGGAGAACGCCGGGGTGGACGCGAGCGTTGTCGTTCCCGAGGCGGCCGATGCCGCCGCCGCGTTGTTCTGACGTTCTGACACCTTCGCACGGACTGCGATTCATCGTCGCTGCCGGGACGTCCTGCTATAGTGAGCCGACCTGACCCACGTCATTTACATCACGGAGGATCGTATGTCTCGACGCACGGAACGTTCGGCTCAAGCCGGTTGGAAGCGCACCGGAGCCGGAGTCGCAGGGGCGAGCATCGCGCTCGCGCTGGCCTTCGGCGCCCCCATGCCCGCGCAGGCGCAACTCGATCTGCTCAAGAACGCCGTTGGCGGCAATTCGGGCGGCAGCAATGCTGGCGGTCTGGCAGGCAGCCTTGGCGGACTCGGCTCGGCCGGGTCGCTGACGTCCGGCAGCGTGGGGAATGCGACCGGCGTGTTGCAGTTCTGCATCAAGAACAACTATCTCAACGGCGCGAATCTGAGCTCGGCGACCGACGTCAAAGACAAACTACTCGGCAAGATCGGCACCCAGTCGGGTTCGCCGGCCGCCAGCCCCGGCTATCTCGATGGCGCCAAGGGGCTGTTGTCCTCGCCTGACGGCAAGACGGTCGACCTCAATGGCGGCGGGCTCAAGGAGCAAGTGACCCGCCAGGTCTGCGACAAGATTCTCGCTCAGGCCAAGTCATTCCTCTGATACGGATGCCGGCGTCGCTGACGGGCTGTGTTGCCTGCCGGCGACCGAGCGGCGCATCAGGCTGCAAGCTCCTTGATGGCACTAAAAAAATCATAGCTATTGGGTCTTTGCCAAGGGCCACGCGCGGACGTACGCTAGGCGTTATTCCCTCCCCGCCGATTTTGTCCGGAGCCGTCGATGTACCAGCCCGCAGCCTTTACCGAGACTCGTCCCGAAGTTCTGCACGACCTCATTCGCACGCATCCGCTCGGTCTGCTCGTGAGCGCCGGTTCGCAGGGCTTGATTGCCGATTCGATTCCTTTCCTCGTGTATCCCGGCGAAGGCGAATTCGGGACGTTGCGTGCGCACCTGGCGCGGGCCAATCCGCACGGTGCGGCGCTGCGCGACGTCGACGATTGTCTGGTCGCGTTCACGGGGCCGCATGGGTACATCACACCGTCGTGGTACGCGGCCAAGGCCGAACACGGCAAGGTGGTGCCGACGTGGAACTACGCCGCCGTGCACGTGTGGGGTAAGCCTCGCGTGATTGACGATGCGTCGTGGTTGCGACGTCTCGTGGGCGATCTCACGCAATCGCAGGAGCAGGGGCGCACCGCACCCTGGGCCGTGGAAGATGCACCGGCCGATTTCATCGACGGCATGCTGCGCGCCATCGTCGGTGTGGAGATTCCGATTCGCCGCATCGAAGGCAAATTCAAGATGTCGCAGAATCGCGCCATGCCCGACCGCGTCGGCGTGGTCGAAGGGCTGCGTGCCGACGGGCCGATGAACGAACCCTTGGCCGCGCTCGTCGCTCAGCGCGGCGACGTGCCCGAGGTCTGATGGGGCTGATGGGGCTGAGCGGTCTGGGTGCGGCTATCGCCCGCTGCGGTAACGAATCGAAACAATTGCGTGAGGCGGGGTCAGGTCGCTGGGTGACGTCCCCGCATACAATGCGGCAACCCTACTCGGATGCCGCAATGAAAACGCTGCTCTTCATGCTCGCGCTGGTGCTTTGTCTGCTCTTTCTCGAGCAGGCGTGGTTGCCGACGGCGCAAGCGGACGAGTGCGACAACCTCGGCCCGGCCCAGACCCTGCAATGCGCCGCCTATGGCGCGGGGAACGTCGTCCCCGAGTAGCCCGTCATCCGCTACAATCGCACCCCCTGAGTCTTACCCTAAGCAGTGCGATGAAGCAGTCTCGATGGACGGTCACCGCAGTGCGCGCAAGCCGCTTGCGCGCGATGACCGGGCAGTTGGCAGTCTCCCTGGCCTCTCTGGTTTCCCTTTCTTGCGCCGTCACCCTCACGGCGTTGCCGGGCGATGCGTTCGCGGCCGTCTCGGCATGTGGCGATCACTATTGGGCCGGCACCGCGCCCGACATTACCAATGCCGCAATGACGCGCAACGCGCGCGAGGTGTGCTTCAGCGCGTTCGGTGTCATGCACTCGGGCGTGACGCGCACACCGCTCTGGTCGGCGGAACGTCTTACGCGCGACGGCCTGAGCAACGCGCGTCAGATCTCTCGCGTCAACAATTTCCATGCGGAGTCGCGGCTTCCCCCGGAAGAGCGCGCCGAACTGCGCGATTACGTGCGCTCGGGGTATGACCGCGGGCACATGGCGCCGTCGGCCGACATGCCGGACGCACAAGCGCAGTCGGAGAGCTTTTCGCTGTCGAACATGGTGCCGCAGAACAGTGAGAACAATCGCTATTTGTGGGCGGGCATCGAGTCGAGCGTGCGCAAGCTCGCGCAGGATCGTGGCGAGTTGTTCGTCATCACGGGGCCGCTCTTCAAGGGCAAGACGATCACGCAGGTCGGCAATCGGGTGATGGTGCCCACGCAGATCTACAAGGTGGTCTACGACCCGAAGCGCAAGCAGGCGGGCGCCTATCTGGTCGCCAATGAAGCCACGGGCGACTATGCCGTCGTGAGCGTGGCGGAACTCGAGACGCTGGCCGGTATCGACTTCTTCCCCGGCATGCCGGCGCAGGTGAAGCGCACCGCGATGCGTCTGCCTGCGCCCAAGGCGGCGGGCGGCAAGCGCAAGCGCGATCCGGACGTGCCGTCGTATCGCGAGGTACAGACGGTGCTCGACTTCTTGCGTACGATCATCCGCTAAGCACGCGGGCAACGCCTCGGGCGTTGCCTGGTCGGATGAGGGGGCATGATCTCCCCGACCGATCGCTACGACTGATTTCCCTCTCGATTCAGGAGTCCCACATGTCCGCTTCGTCCGCTTCGTCCTCTGCCAACGCCGCGTTCGCCCCGTTCGCCAACGATGCCGATGCGCTCACGCTCGGCGAACTGAACGTCGAAAACCACTCGGACCACGTTGCCATCTTTGGCAACCTGGAGATTCGTCGCGACGTGCAGGGGCTGCGTCAGGCGCAGGCGCTCAAGACGGTGCTCGACGCCGTGGTGGCGGCGCTCGCCAGCGCCGATCTGCCCACGCAGGCGCAAACCCCGGGCGACACGACCGCACGACAGGTGAAGAACCCGTTCGAGTCGTGAGCTTGCGTCACCTTGCGTGACTTTTCGTGACGTCGATGGGGAAGGGGGCGGCGCGGGTGGCGTTGTGCCCCCGGATTTACCCGAGCTTTGTGGCTTATTTGAAGAATCGATGTTGCGCCGCACGACGACATGGGGGCTCGATTCCCCGCGGGGGCTATCCGTCCCGGTAGTCCGGTTTGCCGCCGGTGCCGCCACGGCGAGATGAGTGCCTCCGAGCCCCCCGAAAATTTCCCAATTCCACGGTTCATGCGGGTTGCGCGACAACTTGTCGCACCTGCGACATTCTGTCGCATTGACACGTCTCGTCAAAAATAGCCAATCGCGTCATGGTGACGGTATTCCCCGTCGCGTAATTCAGTCTCGAAATTCATGGGAATCAGGCGTTTTGCTTGCGGCGACGCAGCACGGATGAGGGGTTTACCGTTGCCAGACAAAGCGCATACTAGCCCTGCGTCTCGTCGATTCCGATAGCGTGAATCGATGACCGGCAAGGCTAAGAACACTAAACAACGCGAGGTAACTTATGCACATCCGTTGGAAAAAAGTGTATTCGAGCGGTTGGGGAACGATTCATCACGATGCACCCCGTTCCCATCGCAGCGCCGCTGAGCGCGAGCAACTCTTTCAACGCCTGTTGACAATCGCAATCGCCTGTAGCGTCGGTGGTTTCGTCCTCTTGTCCGTAGGCGCGGCCTTCCTGGGACGCTAAAGTCAACGATCTTCCCGATCTTCTTTTTCGTGCGCGGCACCGCCTACGGCGGATTGCCGCGCAGCGTTGCCTCGGCTGGCGCCTTGCGCGCCTGTCTCGCTTCTCGTAACTTTCAAGCGTTCCGCGCTTGAACCGCGCTTTTAACGCCTTCCACGTTTTTCGCGATAACAGTCTTGCTCCCGTCCTGACGGTACCGGGGGCGGAGACTGATTCATCACGTCGTTTCAATCGCCCGCTTTGAACGAACGCCCGTTCAGTGTTGAAACGTCTTGTTACAAATACATCGCATTTTGGAAATACCGACGAAATCCAATGTCGGCAATTTTCCTCAATTCCCCATTAAAGATCGGCCGCGGCATACGATAAAGCGCGCAATGTGCGTTGATATCCATCGTCGATAACGTGGTCTCTCGTGGTTTTGCGGTCGCATACTGCAAGTTCACGCTATTGCGTTTACGAAAGAATAGTGCGATCTTGAAGCGAAGGTGCGGTGTCGGAATTTCGGGAAGATCGTCGTTCAGCATTTGCCCGGATTTGTCCGTATTGTCTTGCGCCTCGAAACTTTCGATAAAGAAGAAAAGAACAGTAGTGCGGGCCGGTTTGATTGATTTGTGAGGTGCGCCATGGAAATTCGCTGGGAAAAGTTGTACTCGGGCGGATTGGGTCGTTTTTACGACACTTCGGAATCGAGCCGCCGTCGGGCACGGCGTGCGCAGTTGGCATGGTTTGGCGTGGTCATCTCCGTTGGCGTCGCCATCGGGGCCATTGCCATCGCATGGCGCTGGATCTGATGTTCATCACGACAACGCGTCGCTCAGAGATCATAGGAGTACTGGCCGTGCTCGCGGTCATCGCGAGTGCGCCGGTTCACGCGCAGACGCCAGCGATGCCGACGGAGCCGCTCGACGCGGCGGGCAAACCATGCGGGGCGCTACGCGCGCTGCCTGCCGACGTCACGCACTATCGTTACGAAGTGGCGAACCGGTGCGAGCGTCCCGTTACGTTCTTCTGGCGTTGTAGTGCTGCCGACACCGAGCATTCGCTCGATGTCCCCGGCAAGGGGACGCAATCCGCCACCTGCGTGAAGGCGACGGCCGCCGCCGGAGAGATCGTCTTCCGGTTCGATCCGCCGGGCGCGGGCAACTGAGCCTCCAACCGATTGTCGTTTCGGCACCCTTGGGTGCTGTATGCCCATCCATGCCCCGGACGCCGTAGCTTTGCCGGCTCGCGGCACCGGGTGCTCGCGCAGCCTCGATGGCCGACCGGTCGCCACCGCCGCCGGGAATGGCTATCATGACGCCATATGGCCCGTTGGCATCTCCGGCGCGCGCCCGGGACGGATCTGCGCAAAGGCTGGCCCGATCCGTCTCGTCTACCAGAACCCCCCAAGGACTCCCCCATGACCGACACCGTCACCCCGACCCAACCGTCGCTCGACACGGCGGCATTGCGTGAATTCGTCGAACGCAAATGGAACGACGAAATCCTGCACGCGCTGACTGACTACATTGCGGTACCCGCCAAGAGCCCCGGTTTCGACGCCGACTGGGCCCGCAACGGTTACATCGATCGCGTGGTGCGCGACGCCGCTCAGTGGGCGGAGCGTCAGCCGGTGAAGGGACTCACGCTCGAAGTGATTCGTCTGGAAGGCCGCACGCCGGTGATCTTCTTCGAAGCGCCGGCCACGCGCTCGGGCAGTACCGAGACGATCGTGCTCTACGGCCACCTCGACAAGCAGCCCGAGTTCGACGGATGGCGCAAGGACCTCGGCCCGTGGACGCCCAAGTTCGAAGACGGCAAGCTCTACGGCCGTGGCGGTGCGGATGACGGCTACGCCATCTATTCGAGCGTGACGGCGCTCGCCGCGCTCGATGCGCAAGGGGTGGAGCGCCCGCGTTGCGTGGGTCTCATCGAGACGTGTGAAGAGTCGGGAAGCTACGATCTGCTGCCGTATGTCGACGCGCTGCGTGAGCGTCTGGGCCGTGTCGGTCTGGTCGTCTGCCTCGATTCGGGTGCGGGAAACTACGACCAGTTGTGGCTGACGACATCGCTGCGCGGTCTGATCTCGGGCAGCCTCGAAGTGCAGGTGCTCGACGAAGGCGTTCACTCGGGCGGTTACGGCGGGATTGCGCCGTCGAGTTTCCGGATCATGCGCCAGTTGTTCGAGCGCCTCGAAGACGCTGGCACCGGCAACGTGCTGCCGCAGGGCTTTCACACTCCGATTCCGTTGCAGCGTCTGAAAGAGGCGGAAGCGACAGCGCACATTCTCGGCGACGACGTCTGGAAGAAGATGCCATGGGCTTGCGGTCAGGACGGTCTGTCGGTGTTGCCCACCACCACCGATCCGAAGGAAGCGCTGCTCAATTCGACGTGGCGTCCGTCGTTGTCGGTGACGGGGGCCGCCGGCCTGCCGGCGCTGGCAGATGCGGGCAACGTGCTGCGTCCGCGCACGGCGTTCAAGTTGTCGCTGCGTCTGCCGCCGCTGGTCGACGCCGCAAAGGCGGTGGCCGAACTCAAGGCACTGCTCGAACTCGACCCGCCGTACAACGCAAAGGTGACGTTCAAGTCCGATGCGGGGGCGGCTTCCGGCTGGAACGCGCCTGACGTCGCGCCCTGGCTCACGTCGGCACTGAATACGGCATCGCAACGCCACTATGGCGCGGATGTCGCGTATATCGGGCAGGGCGGCACGATCCCGCTGATGAATACGCTGCAAGCCGGTTTCCCGACGGCGCAGTTCATGGTGTGCGGTGTGCTCGGTCCGAAGTCGAACGCGCACGGCCCGAACGAATTTCTGCACGTGCCCTACGCGAAGAAGCTGACCGCCGCGGTGGCCGAGGTGATCGCGTTGGCGCCGTAAGTTCGGTCAGTTCGGTAAGGTTGCCAAGACGTCAGGCGCCTTCATGGCGCTTATGGCGCTTGTAGCGCTTACGGTACTTACTGCGAGAGAAGGATCGGGCCGCCCAAGCGCGGCCCGTCTTTTTTTGTGACGACAGACGGTCCCGCTCAGAGCCGATGCGTGGCGGCCTCCATGACCTGTACGCCGCGCAAGAAGTCGTCGAGATCCATGCTCTCCCGCGGATTGTGCGAGCCATTGGCATTGCGCACGAACACCATGCCGCTCGGAATCCCTGCGTTGGCGAAGATGGCCGCGTCGTGTCCGGCGCCGCTCGGCACCCGTTCTTGCGGCAGATCGAGTGCGCGGCAAGCGTCGAGCAGTACCGACGACACGTGCGCATCCATGATGGCCGGGGGCGAGGCGAGGCGCCGGTCGAAGCCGAACTGCACGCCGCGATCGCGTTCGATGGCGCGGCACTCCGTTCGCATCAGTTCGTAGAACACGTCGAGCGTATCGGAGCTCTGGCTGCGTACCTCCAGACTGAAATCCACCTTGCCCGGAATCCGCGAGATGGCGTGCTCGGCGGGATCGGTGCCGACGATACCGGCCGTCACCACCAGATCGATGCCGCGCTCGAGCAGGGCGCGCCAATGCTCATCGAGACGCGTGATGAGATCGGCCACCGCGAACATGGCATCGTGACGCAACCAACGCGGCACGGCGCCCGAGTGGCCCGCTTCTCCCACGCACGTCATGCGGTTGTGCCGCACATTGCCGCGAATGCCGGGCACGATGGCCACGGGCATGTTGCGCGCGATCATCACCGGGCCCTGCTCGATGTGCAGCTCCAGCCACGCCCGGGCGCGTGAGGCGTCGAACAGCACGGCGCCTTCGCGAATCGCGTCGACGTCGGCACCGGCTTGCGCCATACATTGCGCGAGCGTGCGGCCGTGCGTGCGGTGCGGCATGGCCAGATCGCCATCGTTGAGTTTGCCGAACAGCGCACTCGATCCCATGTACGCGCGGCCGAACCACGCGCTTTCCTCGCCGCGCAGCGCGAGCACACGCACCGGCGTGGCGGTATGACGCTGGCTGCGCCGCTGCTCGACAAGGCACAGCAGACCGGCCACGATGCCGGCGAGACCGTCGTAATTGCCCCCTTGCGGCACTGAGTCCAGATGTGACCCGATCCATGTGGCCGGGGCGTCGCCAGTGTCGTCGGGCAGGGTGAAGATCAGGTTGGCCGCGCGGTCGCGCGTGACATTGAGCCCCTGATGCCCGGCCCATTCCGTCAGATACGCCGCTGCGGCGTTCTCGCCTTCGCCATAGCTGTCGCGGGTAATGCCGACGCCGTCGTCGCCAAGACGGCGCAGGTCGGTGAAGAGTTGCTCGGCCATCGGGGCCAGCGCGTTCAGTTCCATGAGTGTGCTTCTTTTCGCGTGAGGCTTTGCGAGGGTTGCGTATAACGTGTAACGGACGTGTGACGGCTTAGCCGGATTGCTGTGCAAAGCGCAGCCAGCGGTCGGTCAGTTGGGCGTCGAGGGCGACGGCGCCGGTGAGCGCCGAGAGTCTGTCGACGGCCTGCGCATCGCAGTACGCGGCCAGGCCATCGACGATGTGTGCCATCACGGCCGGATCGCGAAACGATGCCGTGCCGACCTGCACGGCCGACGCGCCCGCGAGCAGGAACTCGACGGCGTCGTCTGCGGTTTCAATACCGCCGCAGCCGATGATCGGGATGCGCACTGCGCGATGGCACTGATGCACGAGCCGAACGGCGAGCGGCTTGATCGCCGGGCCCGACAGTCCGCCCATCACGTTGCCGAGCTTGGGCTTGCGCGTGCGCACGTCGATGGCCATGCCAAGCACGGTGTTGCCCATGACGATGGCGTCGGCGCCGGCGTCTTCCGCCGCTTTGGCAATCAGGGCGATCTGGCCCGCGTTGGGCGTGAGCTTCACCCACAGCGGATGCGAGGTGCGCCGCCGAATGGCGCTCACGGCCTTGTAGGTGCTCTCGGGCTGCATGGCGAAGGCCATGCCGTCGGCTTCGAGGTTCGGGCAGGAGATGTTCGCTTCGATGGCCGCGACTTCCGGCAGCGACAGCGTCTCGCAGGCTTGCCCGAAAGACGCCGCCGTGTCGGCCGACACGGACACCACGACTGGCGTATCGAAGCGTGTGTAAGCGGGCAGGACATCGCGGCGATAGGCGTCGAGCCCCTTGCTTGGAATGCCGATGGAGTTGAGCATGCCGCTGGCGGTCTCGGCCACGCGCGGCGTCGGATTGCCCGCGCGCGTGGTCGGCGAGACGCTCTTGATGACCAGCGCGCCGAGCCGGGTCAGGTCGAGCGCTTCGGCATACTCGATAGCGAAACAGCCGGAGGCTGGCATCACCGGATTGCGCAGCGTGAGCGAACCGATGCGTACGGAAAGATCAGCCAAAGTCCACCTCCCCGACAACGTCGCGAATCGGAAACACCGGGCCTTCGCGGCACACGCGCAGGAATTGCTTGTCGCCGTCACGATCGAACAGGCGCACGCACGACAGGCAAACGCCCATGCCGCACGCCATGCGTTGCTCCATCGCGACTTCCGCCGTCATGTGCGGGTGCGCGTGCAGCACACGCTGGAGCAACATCAACAGGCGATGCGAGCCGCAGGTGTAGACGGCGTCGTGCGGTGTGGCGTCGAGCAGGGCGCGGATGCGCGGCTCCAGTGCCTCGACGGCCGACGAGCCATCGGTGTCGAACACGCAATGCACGTCGGCCAATGCGCGGGCCTCGGGCGAGCGCAAGAATTCGTCGCGCATCAGATCGGCTTCGCTGCGCGCCGACATGACGACCGTGAGCTTCAGCCCGGCAGCCGCCGAGCGCTGCACGAGCGGCGCCATCGTCGCCAGACCCACACCGCGCGCCACCAGCATTACGCGTTGCCACGGCGTGCCTTGCGTACCCAGCGTGAACGTGTTGCCGAGCGGGCCGACGATATCGAGCGTTGCGCCTTCCTGCAAGGTGGCGAGCGCGCGCGTGCCCACGCCCGTCACGTTGTAGAGAAACTCGAGGGTGTCCGGCTCTGGACCGGTGCCATACACGCTCATCGGGCGCAGCAGAAAAGGGGCGTCGCTGTGCGTGACCGGGCACTTCAGTTGGTAGAACTGGCCGGGCTGTGTCGTGAGCGCGACGGGCGCATCCGCTTGCAGACGCAGATAGCGGTAACGGGCGTTGACGGCGTGATGCGTGAGCACGCGGCAGCGATGCGTTGCGACCGTAGGGGTGCTGCGCGCGGCGTCTTGCGTGTTGCAGGTGTCGGGGTGCACCCGCGCCAATGGGCGGGTGACGTCGGGACACGTCAGAGTGGCAACTGACATGGGGGCTCCGAATGTTGGGGGATGGCGTTGTGAGGTGTTGCGAGGCGGCGCGGCGATGTCGTGATGTCGTAACGTCGTAACGTCGTAACGGCGTAACGTCGTGCGCGTCGTTCACGTCTCGTCTGTCGTTACTCGAGTTCAACGCCTTTGAGTTCGGGGATCAGGAAACGCGTGGCGAGCATGTCGAGCACATACAGGCTCGCGAGCAGCGCGATGGCGATCTGGAACGAGTAGCGCGCGGCGAGTGCGCCGACGACGACCGGCCCCAGCCCGCCAATGGCGCGTCCGATGTTCCACAGCACGTTCTGCGCGGTGGCGCGCGCGGCAGTGGGGTAGGCCTCGGACATGAGCGTGCCGTAGCCGCCGACCATGCCGTTGACGAACATGCCCATCAACGCGCCGGCGAAGAGCATGACCGTCGGGTCGGTCAACCGGGAGTAGACGATCACCATCACGACGGCACCCGCCTGGTACAGCAGGAACGTGGGACGGCGTCCGATGCGGTCCGCCAGTTGCCCGAAGGCCCACACGCCGATCATCATGCCGATCACGGTCGCCGCAGTCCAAAGGCCGGATTTCGTGAGCGAGAAGCCGAGCTTCTGCGAGAGGAACGTCGGCAGCCAGATCATGATGCCGTAGTAGCCGAAGTTCTGAACCGAGCAGAGAATCACGATGCCCAGACTCACACGGGTGGTGCGGGCGTCCTTCACGAGCAGGCGGAAGGCGTTGCTGCCCTGACCCGACTTCGCGGCCTTGTCCGTGCGTCGCACGAAGACTTCGGGCTCGTGCAGCTTGTTACGCAGCACCCAGGCGACGAGTGCAGGCAACACCCCCACGAGGAACATGCCGCGCCAGCCGATGTGCATGAGCAGCAGCGGTGTGAGGAGGGCGGCGGCGAGCACGCCCGTCTGCCATCCGAGCGCAACGTACGACGAAACGCGAGCGCGTTTGGCCGCAGGCCAGGCTTCGGCGGCCAGCGCCATGCCGATGCCGAACTCGCCGCCAAGTCCGATGCCCGCAATCGTGCGATACACGAGCAAGTCCCAGAACCCCTGCGCAAACGCACACAGCCCGGTGAAGACGGCGAACAGCAGGATCGTCCAGGTGAGCATGCGCACGCGACCATAGCGATCGGAGAGCGCGCCGAACAGAATGCCGCCCACGACTGCGCCGATCAGTGTCCACGTCACCAGCGCACCGGCCTGTCCGGGCGAGAGTTGCAGCCCGGCCGTAATCGCCGGCAGCATGAAGCCGAGGATGAGCAGATCGAAACCGTCCATCGCATAGCCGATGGCAGAGCCCGCGAGCGCTTTCCATGCGTAAGGTGTGACGATGTCGTCGGACGAGGCACCCGCGCGCCGCGTACTCGGTGTGTTCAGGTTGGCTTCCATGATCGGTTTCCTGTGGAGCGGCGAATCGACGCAGCGACAATCGCGCCGTGGGTTTCGTCAAATAGTCTAAATTTTTAGACAATCAAGTCAAAAAAATACCGCCGTCGGGTGTGTGCCAAGCCGTCCGTCGTCAAAGGCTCTTGGGCTCACCGGCGCACCGGCTCACGCGTAGACTTCGGTCGTCAACTGCGCGGCGAAGTCGTTCAGCGTGGCGAGGAAGCTGGCATCGGAGGTGGCTGCCGCATCGCGCAACGTTGTGGCATAGGCTCTGCTGCGGGCGAGAAACGCCTGAAACGTCTCGCCATTGGCGGCAATGCCCGACTGACGTTCCGTGAACGTTTGCGCGGCCTGCGCCAGCAACAGCAACGCCGCCGATTCGCGCGTGGCCGTGCGCGACGCATTGAGACAACGTGCGGCGAAGTCCTCGATATCGGACAGTCCGGCCGTGTCGCGTTGTAACCAGACACATGCAAGCTGCAAGTCCATCATGCTCTCCATTTGTCTAAATATTTAGACTAGACGAACCCGGCGGGGCAGGCAAGTCGAAAATAATCGGGTCAAACCCTGATGCTCAAGCCGTGTGACGGTCGCCATTGCCGGGGGACATCGCGTGCCGTCACCGGCTTCGTGAGCGCTGACGATGGTCGCCAGCGCTCATTCAGAACGTCATCTTCAGAACTTCATGCGCAGACCGGCGCCGTACGTCTGGCCGGTCGACAGATCGCTCATGTGGTCGTACTTGTACGCGGCGTAAATGTCGGTGCGCTTGGACAGCGGGTAGTCGTAGCCGAGGGCCCAGGTGGTGCGACGCTGGTTGTCGCCCGAACCGTTCGAGCCGGTGTAGGCAACCGAGGCGAGCACGCTGCCGCCGCCGAGCGGCACCGAGGCACCCAACTGCCCGGTGTTCGAGTGGAAGTTGCCGCTCGTGGCCTGACTCGCGATGAGCATGTACTGGGCGAAGACCTTCACCACGGCAAGGTCGTACGAGAGGCCGAGTTGTGCAGTGTTCTGGTTGTTCAGGCCGGTTACGCCCGGCAACTGCGCGCCGAAGTCTCCCGGCGTCGCGCTGAAATTCACGTACTGATAGTTCAAGGCAGCAGCGAACGGCCCGTTGGCGTAGGTGATCGCGGCGGCCCATTTCTTCGCGCTGTGATCGGTCGGGCTGTTGCCGGTGGCGTACAGCAGCGTGCCTGCGAGACCTGCGTAGGTCGGCGAGGTGTACGCGATGGCGTTGTTCCATGCCGAGTCACCCACCACGCCTTGCGTTCCCAGACCCTTGTAGGTGTGGAAGATCATCGGCGAGAAGGTGTACGAGTTGTTGAACGGGTTGAACTGGATCGTGGCGAGATACAACGGGGTGGTGATGCGTCCCAGGCGCACGGTGCCCATCGCGTTGGACAGACCGACGTAGGCGTTGCGCGAGAAGAAGCTGTCGCCGGCGAAGCGCCCGTACGTGCCGTTGTTCGGCTGGAAGTAGCTTTCCAGCACGAACAGCGCGCTGTTGCCGCCGCCGAGATCTTCGGTGCCGGCCATGCCCCAATACGACGTGGTCATGCCGCCGCCTTGCTGCACGACCGCTGCGTTGCCGCCGGGGTTCTTCACCGAGCCGACGTAAGCGTCTGCCAGGCCGTAGAAGCTCACGCTCGATTGCGCGTGAGCCGTGGTTGCGAGCGTCGCGGCGCTCAGTGCGGCGGCGCCAGCCACCTTGTGCCAGGTTTTCATCATTCCCTCTTTGTTGTATAAATTTCTGGACGGCGCGCAGGCTATCACCGCCGGCGCGTGGGGTCATCCCCCAAATCGCGTCGCGCTTGCCCCCGTGGCAGGGCATTCCCACGCAATGGGGTATCCGTGTTCGGGATCGTGCAGATATCTAAAAAAATAGACAATTGAAAAAATAATCGACGCATCGCTGTGGGGTGTTTGCGACAGTGGAGGACGGTTCGGTGCCGAGAGAGGGGAGACAAACCGGCGGCGTCGGGACGTGCACTCGACCGGTATAATCCCGGCACCGTCATGCGGGCGCGGCGCTATTTACAGGAGTTGCCGGGCTGGGCATTGGCATCCGATCGGACAGGAGGCGATTTGAATCGAGCTGCGACGACATCCCGGGCGCCCAGAGGCGCGCGTTTCAATTTTCGAGCCATCGGCGAACGTTTGCGTGCCTACCGGTTGGCGGCGGAGTTGCGTAGCGAGGATGTGGCGGAGCAACTCGATATCTCACGCGCGGCCATCTACAAACTCGAGCGCGGCGAGATCGTCAAGATCGATACGCTGGAGCGGCTCGCGGCGCTGCTGGGCGTGTCGCTCGCGAATTTGCTGGGAGTGGAAGTCGAATATCACGACTCGGCGGTGAGCTATTTCGAGCGCATGCGTCAGTTGGAGAGCCGCTCGGAGCGCATCGTCGCGCACTTCGATCCGATCTCGTTTCTGCTCACGTCGGAAGACTACGACGTCTGGCTGCGTCACATGCTCGACGAGAGCATTCCGCCTACGCTCGCCGATCGCCACTGGACGAACACGATAGATCGTGTGCTCGGCATCCTGCAAGAGCGCAAGTCGAGCTTCTCGCGCCAGCGGCTGGCGGTCACGAGCCTTATCGGACTGCGCCAGATCGAGCAGTTCCTGCATCATGGACTCGTCGGGCGGCTGGGACTGCCACCGGGTGTGCAGCTCGAGCGCAAGATGGCGGCACGACGTGAGGTCGCGCGCATTGTCGAGTTTCTCGAAGCCGACACCACCGGCGTGCAGATCGGCATTGTGAGCGACAACATGCCCAACGAGACGTTTCAGATCTTCGAGGCGCAGGGCGAAGCCTATGTCGCGGTGTCGCCGTTCCGTCTGGGCGAGCTACCCAACTTGCGTACCGGTATCGCCACCATCACCACGTCGCCTGACGGCGTCGGCATGTATCGCGCCATGATCGACCGCTTGTGGGCCGATTCCGCAAAGGGCAAGGAAGGGGCCGCGCTATTGGGACAATTGCTCGCGCGGTTCTGAGCCCCCTGGCGAAGCAGGTGCTACCGCCTCGCCCGCGCCGTCGGGCACATTCGATGCGCGCGGTCGCGCGGGGAGACGGTTCCACAAAACGAAGCCTGCCCACATAATCGACATCCCTGATCGGCAAACCCGACTAGTCTCCTTGCGGCAAAGGACCATTCGGTCTGACTACATGGAGATGATTTATGGGAGCAGTTTTCGGGGCATCGCGCCATTCGCCCGTGCAAATCCTTTTTGCCGATTCGTCGAAGCCGCCAGACGACGGGAATAGCTTCGGCTCGGACTTTCAGCGGCTGGCGTCCGTTTCAACGTCCCCGCTCAGATCGACTGCCAAGTCTTGGCAGACCTATCCCGTGCGGGCAAGAAGTCCCGAAGAGAACAGTGGCATTCCGCTGGGGCAGTGGTGTGCCGAGCGCGCTTCGGAAGCGATACAGGCCGACCGCCTCAAGGCGGATCCGCTGGCGCCCAAGTTCGTCGGCGAAGCACTCGAGCGCTGGCGCACGTCGTTTCATGAGGCAATTAACGCAGATGAGACCTTCGAGCGTGATCGTTCGTCCGAGATGCAGCGAGTGCGTTACGGCATTCCGGTCTGCGCAGGCCCCTTCGTCCGAGCGTTCGATGTTGAGTCGGTGCGTGCCCAACTGGGCGAGATCGTGCTGTTGAACGATGAGATCAGCAGGATGGAGGCGGACGCGCAATCGACGCCGGAGGGCGTGCCGAAGAAGATGCTGCTGAAAAATCTTAACGATCTCGCCGCACTCGCAGACGCGATGGGGACGTTGACGATGAATTTACACGGACGGCGGACCAACGCGCTTCGGGCGGAACTCGGCACCCTGATTGCGCTCAACGACATGGCTCGCGAAGCCGAGAGAGAGATGACCAACGGCGGGGCCGACGTGCCACTGCGCCTGGCCGTGCGCAATGGCAACTGGGTACTGAAACCCGCTGTCTCGACATCCTGGTTCTCCCACAACAAGACGCGTGCTGCCAACGATTCGGCCCGACTTGCGCTGCTCCTTGGCTATCCGGCAGATCAACCTGTCACGCTCAAGATGATTCGCGATCGCGGTTTCGGGGTTCATGAGTACACATCGGTGCTCAATGACGCCCGGCTCGCTGGCCCCGAGGCTACGCATTCCTGGCTCGCCGGCAGAGCGTTGGACATCGATGCGTGGAAGACTGGCCACACCGCGCAGCATATCGGCACGCATGCCGCCGAGCGTCGGGCGCTTGACGGCACATCCGTGTCTGCCGATAGCGGCAACATGCCCGACGACGATTGCCTATCAGTCGATAGCTTTGAACTGGTGACGGACCCGGGATACGCCGATATCCCCTTGCCGCCAATGAGAGCGCCAACCTCATCGAAGCCTCGACAGGTGCTGACTTCTGACGAATCGGTATCTGTGCAGGCGCTGGCGAGCCACGAGAAGCGTCAGCGCCATGTTGCCGGGCAGCAGGGGACGTCGGGCGTTCCCCGCTCACCCGCCCCGGACGGCGGTCTGTATTCGCTCGTCACAAGGTTAAAGGTCGCACAAGGAGGGACGCCGGGCTCACGACAGGAACCATTTGCGACGGCGTTTTGCAGCGGGAGTCCGGTCCGTACGGTCAGTGCGCATCGATCACGGGAGCCGTTCGAGGGAGTCGACTTGCCTGTGTCCGAGAGCGCCGCGTACGATCGCTCGCGTCATAGCAGCGGGCGTGCCCGGCTATTTCAGTCACCTCCGCCGCTGCCGTCGTCGCCCGCGCCGTCGCTGACGCCCATCCCCGAGTCTGACGCTGACTAAATCACTGCGCTACAGCAGCAAGGCCGCTCACTGGAAACAGAGCGGCCTTTTTCATGGTGTTTCGCGTGCTTCTGACGCTACGTCTGCTCCTCTTGCCACGCAAGATGATTCGCCTCACGAGCAACTTATACATAGCGCGCATACAGAGAGCGCGACTTTGGGCCAGCGACCATTGCGCTCGGCAAAGTGAAGTTTTTGTCCACTATCGATACCCCCCGCAGACCTCCTTCCGTAATCTCTGCACGCCCGAAGGACCACTCGGTCGATTCACACGGAGATGATGATGTCCCTAACTTTAGGAAGGACAACGCTGGCCGCATGGGCGGTGTCTTGTCTTTCACGTGCCAAACCTCAGTCTGACGTCGCCTCTCACCCTTTGGGTTCGGATCTTCGGCATGTCGGAAGCATCGCGAAGTCCGAGTTGACGTCGACCCGGGAGGCTTGGCAGTCGTATCCCGCCCGGCGTCTGGCGCCGGAGTACAAGAAGGCATTCTCGCTCTCAGACTCGCTTCGGGAGCTTCGTCTGGATCACCTCGCGGCAGATCGGGCGTTCTCCGCGCTACAGAAACTAAAACCGGCTAACGAGTTTGCCGAAACGTGGCATACGTCATTCATCAACGAAATCGTTGCAGATGCGGGATATCAGGAACGGCGCCTGGCGAGCATGGGGGATGGCAGTCCCTCGGGCGTTGGGTCTTTCGGACGACCGTTCGACGGGCTCAGACTGATTCGCATGAGCCATGCGGTGGCATATCTTAGGTTCGAGTGTCCGTCGGCGGCGCATTTGGAAGACCCGGAAAAGTATGGATATTCTGATGCGGAGGAAATACAAGCGCTGCGTGACCAACTGGCGCACGACAACATTACCGGCACCGTGAAGGAGATGCTGAGTTTGACTACGGATTTGCTCGAGAGGAAGCGTGCCGAAGTCAAAGCAGAGACCAGCGCGCTGGCGGCACTCAATGGCATGGCGTGCGACGCTGCGAAAGCGGTGGCTAACGGTGGCGGCAACGTGCCCCTTCGGTTAGCGGTCGTCGATGGTCAATGGGTACTCAAGCCGGCCAAGTCAAAGTCGCTGTTTCGCAGTCGGCAGGTCAGTGCGCGCGCCGATGCTGCAAGGTTGGCGTTGTTGCTGGGCTGTCGGGCAGATACGCCAATCACGTTGGCGACGATGAAATCAAAGGGCGTGGGCGTCGAGGCGTATTCGAAGGTGCTTGACGACGCAAAGTCTGGCCTCGGGAACATAGCGGATTTGCGTCCCATCGATGCGGCGGCGGGGCGCGTTTCAGCACCGTCGACGTCGGCATCCTGGCTTGGCGACAGAGCGTTGACGCTCAACTGGTCGATGCAAGGCATTGAAGCGCAGCTAGCCGATCTGAAAATGCGCAGCGGCGACGCCTTTCCCGGCATTGGCGGTGACGCGAGTGCGCCGGCTCATAACCCGCACTTTGCGCGTGTCCGGCGTGGGGCGAGCGAGTCGAGCGCAACTCACGCTGCGCGTCAGCCGGCTTACGAGCCTTACTATGAGGCCCTCAAAACAGTGAGCGCGGGCAGCGCCGCGCGCACGGTGAACGCGGGCAACACCTTGCGTAAGTCCGATTATGAGTCCTTGGATGAAAGGATCGTGCGTCCGGCGGACGAGGTGAACATGGAGGCCACTGCGGGGATGGCAGTCAATCTCGACGCACGCGTTACGACGCAGGACGGGTTATCCGTGCCTACGCCGACGCCGTCTGGTTTCGCGAATGCGTTCTCGGCAATGAGAACGTCGAAGCTGGCTTTCATGCAGTCGATGCTCGGCCCGGAACAGGCCGCCGTGAACCTGTCGTCGCCAATGTCGGCTCGTCTTAACGATGCGTCAGCCGCTATGCGAAGTCGCTTCGAGGGTTTTGCCAAGCGATCTGACACACCGTCATCGCCCACCC
>NZ_JAELTP010000644.1 GCF_016428915.1 Pandoraea sp. ASV26 | reverse complement strand
GCCGCACGACGTTCCACCCGAATAAGCTCAGCAAGTATCAGCGGGACGATACGGACCACCAACTCGATCATTTGATGTTCTTTAAGTTTATTGGTCGGATTATTGGCAAAGCGTTGTATGAAGGACGACTTCTTGATTGTTTCTTCAGTCGCGCAGTTTACAAACGTATCCTTGGAAAATCGGTTTCGGTCAAGGACATGGAGTCATTTGATCCTGATTACTACAAATCTCTGTGCTGGATGCTCGAGAATGATATTACCGACATCATCACTGAGACCTTTTCCGAGGAAGAGGACGAATTCGGAGTGACGAAAACGGTCGATCTCATCCCTAATGGCCGAGACATTCCTGTAACGGAAGAGAATAAGCACGAATACTGTCTCTTATACACATCTCCGAGCCCACGAGACGATA
>NZ_JAELTP010000643.1 GCF_016428915.1 Pandoraea sp. ASV26 | reverse complement strand
GTCCACTCCTCTCGAACCTTCTGCTTAAGCTGCCTCTTAAGCCGCCCCTTCTCATTTCGCAACTGTCTGCGCGCCTCGATGTACTACTTCGAACCTTGGCGATGGCGTCGCAGGCCTTTTGCTAGGCGTACTATTAGAGGATCAGTGTTGACAGAGGCTGACTGTTCAACTGTCAGATCGAACGGCCGTCGCTTGCTCATCGAATGGCCGACACTACAAGCCTGTCTTATAAGCGCTTGCTGCGGCTTTTGCCCTCGGACAACGGCCCAAGTGTCGGCACAAATTTCTCGTCCCAGATAGTTCCTCTGAAACGGTCTCGAATCGGCATGATCTAACGCCAGGTTCCGTAGAGAGTCGCTAAAGTTAGCTAAATCAAAGTAAGTATAGAGATAAGAGAAAGACGATAGGGAAAAC
>NZ_JAELTP010000642.1 GCF_016428915.1 Pandoraea sp. ASV26 | reverse complement strand
AGCCATTGAGGCGTCAATAGAGTTGGCTCTTATTCACACACGCTCGGGCGCCATCGCTGAACAATAGCGCCCACTGCACTCTAAATCGCCGCCCGCATGCGCCACAGAAGCGCTGGGCCATTGTCGACTACGCTTGCTGCCTTCCTGTCTCTTTGCGCGGCTTAGTCTTTTTCTCTCAAGAGACTAAAAGAGACAAACATCTACCGTCTCGGGTTGACTTCTGCCCCCTTTTCACTTTTCTTCTTATCTTCTACCTTTTTATTCGTCGGACGTTTTGGTGCTACTTCCAGTATCTCCGACCGAGCCACTATCCCGGCTGTCGCGCTAGTCGTGTCGCTGCCTGCTCCTTACGTTAGTGGCCACTACCTCGCTACCTTACTACTCCGCAGCCCGAGCAAATCCCACACCCAGTCAC
>NZ_JAELTP010000641.1 GCF_016428915.1 Pandoraea sp. ASV26 | reverse complement strand
GTTTGGGGGTTGACGTGCTTTTTTGCTACCGTTTTTTTGTAGCTTCTTCCTGTCCTGTTGTCGCCTGACGATTAGCTAGGAACGAGATCCCGCGACCATGTCTCTATTCGGCGGCGGCTCGTCGCTCTTTGGGCAAAATAATTCGAACCAACAGCAACAGCAGCAGAATCAGCAAGCGAATACTCCCTCGACGACGATCGGCGGTGGTGGCCTTTTCGGTGGCGCATTGGGTCAAAATAAGCCTGCGACAGGCGGCGGTGGTCTCTTTGGCCAGAATACGCAGAATCAGACGCAACAGACCGGCACTACGGGGTCTGGCCTTGGACAAGCTGCGCCGGCTCAGCAACAGTCTGGGATTTCTGGCGGTGGATTGTTTGGACAGTCTACGACGCAGAACCAGCAGCCTGGCAACACG
>NZ_JAELTP010000640.1 GCF_016428915.1 Pandoraea sp. ASV26 | reverse complement strand
GTTGGAAGAAGACGAAGTGGAGGCTGCCCTAGAGTGGCCTAGGGTAGGCGAGGGGGTCCTGGCGGCGCGTTTTTTCGGCTGGCTCGGCGCCGAAGGGGGTGCCCTAGGGGGCCTAGTTGAATTGAATTGAATTGAATTATTTACGTCTACTGGCGCCCTGGTTAGGCATGAGACGTGCTAGCGAGCTATCGACGGATAAATATATGATTATACCTACTTAGTAAGCCCCTATAGGACGCGGTGTGCCACGTCTATATTCTCACTAGGTTACCCCTAGAATATTCCTATATATAACTTCCTCTAACTATAGTAGATTCGCGCTTAATAATAGCTATCTATTAGTATTAATACCTATTAGCGGGATTATAATAATACTAGTTATAATACGTCTATAGTTAGGCCCGCGGATATACTA
>NZ_JAELTP010000639.1 GCF_016428915.1 Pandoraea sp. ASV26 | reverse complement strand
CCTTCACCCTCAACAAGTCAGACGACACAGTCCCTCCTGGCGCAACCTCTTCGCCATTCGCCTCAAGAAACAAGAAGCGTCAACAAAATTCCCAAGATAATGACTCCTTCAGCCGCTTCTCATCACACCACGACGGCGGCAATCACCGCGGCAATCGACGCAAAAACCGCCGCCAACGGTCACCACCACCAGGTCCAGACCGATGCTTCTTCTGCCTCTCCAACCCCAACCTCGCACAACACATGTGCGCCAGCATCGGCGACGACGCGTACATAACAACCGCCAAGGGGCCCCTCCCAACGTCAACAACTTTTGCGGAGCACAACATCCCCTTTCCCTGCCACTTCCTCATCATCCCGCTCCCACACGCGCCCACCCTCCCCTCGCTCGGCAACGCAAGCGACATATCCAGCGA
>NZ_JAELTP010000638.1 GCF_016428915.1 Pandoraea sp. ASV26 | reverse complement strand
GTTCTGTAGCACCAGCCGCCGCGGTCGCAGCCGACGGCTTGGCCGTACCAGCACTTGCGCTGCTCGAGCGCTGGGTTCGGTGAGCCGGTAAAAGTAGGGTGTTCCTTGCAAGCGCGGACTGTGCTGGCATCGACGCCTTCGGGTACCTCCATGACGCCAAGGTCGCCGCAGAGAGCCTCCGCCTCTGCTTGCGTGACGTCTGCGCGGGAGAGCGCAGACGCGAGTGAGGCGGCTTGAAGAAGAACGAAGATGACACTTCTCATATTGAAGGAGAAGGTACGAGAAAACGGATTGGAGTGAAAGGGTGTTTGTCGAGATTGAACCAGGTATCTTGACATAAGATGTGGTTCTAGCTCGAGTGAAGACATGACCAAGTAGGGTATATTTATAGCATTTTTACACAGATAGAAGGTCG
>NZ_JAELTP010000637.1 GCF_016428915.1 Pandoraea sp. ASV26 | reverse complement strand
CCCCCCCCCCCCCCCCCCCCCCCCCCCTCCACCACCTCCCCCCCCCCCCCCCCCCCCCCCCCCCCCCCCCCCCCCCCCCCAGCGCCCGCCCCCCACCACCGACACGGAAAGATAAGGCTAATTGCACAAAATCAACTACGGAGAAAGGGAAAAAAGAAAAAGGGGAAAAAGGAAAAGGAAAACCCTCATACGACGTACGTGTAGTCGGAAAGTATAAAAAGAGATTAGACGCGATATGCGCATCGTGATCCAGTACAAGACCTGGCAAAGGGGTCAGCTAGGTAGTGCGCCACCCGCCGCGGTACCGCCTGGTGCTACATACTCGTAATAAGCACCACCCACTGCAGTTATGATGCCATCGACGAACTGTCTCTTATACACATCTCCGAGCCCACGAGACGATATTGTGTATCTC
>NZ_JAELTP010000065.1 GCF_016428915.1 Pandoraea sp. ASV26 | reverse complement strand
GTTCCAGGGTTGCATGCGCGGTCGCACGATGTATGTCGTGCCGTTCTCGATGGGACCGCTCGGCTCGCCGATCGCTCACATCGGTGTGGAATTGTCCGACACGCCTTACGTGGCCGTGAACATGCGCATCATGACGCGCATGGGCCGCGCCGTGTACGACGTGCTCGGCACCGACGGCGAGTTCGTGCCGTGCGTGCATACGGTCGGCAAGCCGCTCGCCGCTGGTGAAAAGGACGTGGCATGGCCGTGCAACGACACGAAGTACATCGTTCACTTCCCGGAGTCGCGCGAGATCTGGAGTTACGGCTCGGGCTACGGCGGCAACGCGCTGCTGGGCAAGAAGTGCTTCGCGCTGCGCATCGCCTCGAAGATGGGTCGCGACGAAGGCTGGCTGGCCGAACACATGCTGATCCTCGGCGTGACGTCGCCCGAGGGCAAGAAGTACCACGTGGCGGCGGCCTTCCCGTCGGCTTGTGGCAAGACCAACTTCGCGATGCTGATTCCGCCGAAGGGCTTCGAGGGCTGGAAGGTCGAGACCATCGGTGACGACATCGCGTGGATCAAGCCGGGCCGCGACGGACGTCTGTACGCGATCAACCCGGAAGCCGGCTTCTTCGGCGTGGCACCGGGCACGAGCGAGAAGACCAACCCGAACGCGCTGGCCACGCTCGGCGAGAACGTCATCTTCACCAACGTGGCGCTCACAGACGACGGCGATGTGTGGTGGGAAGGTCTGACCGACACGCCCCCCGACCATCTCATCGACTGGCAGGGCAAGGACTGGACGCCGCAGATCGGGAAGGAATCGGGCCGCAAGGCGGCGCATCCGAACTCGCGCTTCACGGCGCCCGCGTCGCAATGTCCGTCGATCGATGCCGACTGGGAGAATCCGGCCGGTGTGGCGATCGACGCGTTCATCTTCGGCGGCCGTCGTTCGACGACCGTGCCGCTGGTCACGGAAGCGCGCGACTGGACCGAGGGCGTGTACATGGCCGCGACGATGGGCTCGGAGACGACAGCCGCTGCCGCGGGTCAGCAGGGCGTGGTGCGTCGCGATCCGTTCGCCATGCTGCCGTTCTGCGGCTACAACATGAGCGACTACTTCCAGCACTGGCTCGACACCGGCGCGCATCTCGACAAGATGGGCGCGAAGTTGCCGAAGATCTACTGCGTGAACTGGTTCCGCAAGGGCGCGGACGGCAAGTTCGTGTGGCCCGGCTTCGGCGAGAACATGCGCGTGCTGGCATGGATGCTCGGCCGTATCGATGGCACGGCGCAAGGCGTGGAGAATGCGTTCGGCATCACGCCGCGTTACGAAGATCTGAACTGGAACGGCCTGTCGTTCACGCCGGCGCAGTTCGACGACGTGACGTCGATGGACCCGGCCGCATGGCATGAAGAACTGAAGCTTCACGCCGAGCTGTTCGACACGCTCAAGCATCACCTGCCGCAGGCGCTGCTCGACACGAAGGCCGACATCGAGCGTCGCCTGAAGGCGTGATGTGCGTTTGATGTCAGGCACGGCGATGCGCTGATCGCGTGCGATTGCGTGTGATCGCCGGCGTTGCCGGTAATGCCGTTGCCGTGTAAGAAACGATCCCACCGAGGGAAACTTCGGTGGGATTTTTGTTGGCTTGTGATACTTCCGAAAGGTGCGCGGGGCAAGGTTCCGGACGGTATTCGACAGTTCTCCGGTGCTAGCATTTCTCCTGTCGTTCGCATGTTCGAATCGAACGACAATTTCGGTTTACGAACGAATGGAGGGGCTTATGCACATGATGCTGATTGAGGGGATTGATGAACAACTCATGCGATCGATTCGATCGCGTGCGGCATTGTATGGAAGAACGCCGGAGGAAGAGGTGCTGACGATTCTGGATAACGTGGCGCGTCGGCCGGGATACCGATCGTTCGAAGACGCACTGATGGCCATACCGAATGTTGGGCTCGACAGCGATTTCGAACGGGTCAATTAACGCTTGCCGAGGTCGGCGATGTATTTACTCGATACCAACGTCGTTAGCGAATTTCGCAAGTCGGGGCGCTGTGATGTCGGCGTGCAGCGATTCATGCGGCACGCCGTTGCTGGCGGCTTGCCCCGTTACTTGTCGGTGCTGACGTTGGGGGAATTGCGACGTGGTGCCTGCAAGCTGCGATACCGAAACGACATCTCGCAGGCAGCCCTCATGGAGAGTTGGGTAGAGTCGGTGAAGCAAGACTTCGACGGTCGCATTCTCGACATCAATCAAACCATTTGCAGCGTGTGGGGCCGCATGCGCGTGCCCCATCAGGAACACCCCATCGACAAGCTGATTGCCGCCACGGCGTTGGTGCATCAGCTCGTGGTCGTCACGCGCAACGTCAAGGATTTCATCCATACCGGTGTGGAGGTGTACAACCCGTTTCTGCATTGAGCCCGCAATGGATTTCACGCTTGATATGAAGTCGTGATGTGCGTCTGATGTCTGGCATGGCGATGCGCTGATCGCGTGTGATTGCGTGTGATAGAAGGCGTTGCCGGTAATGCCGTTGCCGTGTATGAAACGATCCCACCGAGGGAAACTTCGGGGGGGTTTTTGTTGGCTTGTGATACTTCCGAAAGGTGCGCGGGGCAAGGTTCCGGCCGGTTTTCGACAGTTCTCCGGTGCTAGCATTTCTCCTGTCGTTCGCATGTTCGAATCGAACGACAATTTCGGTTTACGAACGAATGGAGGGGATCATGCACATGATGCTGATTGAAGGGATTGATGAGCCGCTCATGAGATCGATTCGATCTCGTGCGGCACTGCATGACAGAACGCCGGAGGAAGAGGTGCTGGCCATTCTGGATAACGTGGCGAGAGTGCCGGGTTTTCGATGCCTTGGAGAAGCGATCTTGAACTTCCCAAATGTCGGACTCGATAGCGATTTTGAACGTGTCAACTAGATCGGTTGAGTATCGCCATGTATCTGCTCGATACGAACGTCATCAGTGAGTGCAGGAAGCTCGGCGGCGGTAACGCGGGTGTGCAACGATTCATTCGGCACACCACGCGAAACGCGATACCCCGCTACCTGTCGGTCATCACGCTTGGGGAGTTACGGCGTGGGGCGCTCTTGCTCCGTCACCGCAATGATCCGCGTCAGGCGACGCTTGTCGACAATTGGGTGAAGACGGTGCACCACGATTTTCTGGAGCAGATTCTCCCCGTTGATCTGAGCGTCTGCCATATGTGGGCCCGTCTGCGAGTCCCCCATCAACAACATCCCATCGACAAGTTGATTGCAGCGACTGCGTTAGTTCACAAACTCATCGTCGTCACGCGCAACGTCAAGGATTTCATCCATACCGGTGTGGAGGTGTACAACCCGTTTCTGCATTGAACCCGCAATAGATTTCACGCTTGATCTCATGACTGATCTGATGACGGACCGCGACAACTCACCGTCGAATCACAAACGATTCTCCACCGCGAATTTGATCAGCTCCGCCTGACCTTCGATGCCGAGCTTGCGCTTGATATTGAGCCGGTGTGTCTCCACGGTCCGAACCGACAAATCCATTTCCGTCGCTATCTGCTTGTTCGCCAGTCCGTGGGCAATGCGCGTGAGGATTTCGCGCTCGCGCGGCGTGAGCGAGTCGATGGGAGCGTGCGACGTCGAGGCTTGCACCACGCGCGCGGCAATCGCTGCACTGTAGTACGCGTCACCTCGCGCGACACGTTCGATGGCGGTCACGATCTCGTGCGCAGGCGCGTCCTTGAGCACATAGCCGCGGGCACCGGCACGCACGGCCTGACGCACATATTCGGCGTTGTCGTGCATCGAGAGGATCAGCACGGCGATGTGCGGAAACTGTTCGCGAAACTGCGCCGTCAGTTCGATGCCGTTCGTGCCGCGCATGCTGATGTCCATGAGCGCGAGATCGGGCGACGATGTCTTCGCCCGCGCGAGCGCTTCCTGCGCATTGCCCGCTTCTCCCACGACCTGAAGGTTGGGGGCGGCATCGAATCGCGCACGCAAGCCGTCGCGTACGAGCGGGTGATCGTCGATCAACAACAACCGGATAGGGGGAGCTTGCATCATTTGCGTGTTGTTGCACGAAGCGCCGCTTTCACGGCGGCGGGCGTGAGGGGCACCCACGCGCTGATGGTGGTGAGGCCGGGCCACGATTGAATCCCGAGGACACCGCCAACGGCATCGAGTCGCTCGCGCATGTTGCGCAAGCCAATGCCATGGCTGGGATCGTGGTGCACGTCGGTCACATCGAAGCCGCGGCCGTTGTCGGCAATCGACAGGTGAATGCCGTCGGGTTTGAAGATCAGCAGGATCGAGACGCGCGACGCCTGCGCATGGCGCTCGATGTTGGTCAGCGCTTCCTGCGCGATGCGGTAGAGCATCGTCTTGATGTTGTCGTCCAGCACCGGCGCGTCGCCTTCGACATTCATCTCGACCGGCAGGCCCGCGTGCGAACCGAATTCCCGGGCCAGTTGATCGATGGCGGCGGCCAGACCGAGATCGTCGAGCATGGCCGGGCGCAGCGCCTGCGAGATTCGTCGGACTTCGCCAAGTGTGCCGTTCAGTCGCTCGATGGCAACGCCCAGCGTGCTGCTCGCCGCGGCCGGGGAACCCGGTAGCCGCATCGATGCCGACTCCAGCAACAACTTGACCGAGACGAGGAGTTGACTGATGCCATCGTGCAACTCGCGCGAGATGCGTGAGCGCTCGAGTTCCTGCGACTGCACGACCTGGCGCGCCAGTTGACGCAGCTTCACGTCGGCCGTCTTGAGCTCCGTGATGTTCACCACGAGTCCGCACAAGGCCACGATTGCCAGACAGGAGGAAGCGATCAGCGTGATCCAGACCAGCGTGCGGTCGATGTTCTCCTGCGCGCGGTCATCCGACTCGCGCAGCGTGGCTTCGACATCGTCGAGATAAATCCCCGTGCCGATCATCCAGTTCCAGCGCGGCAGGGCGATCACGTAGCCGAGCTTCGGTGTCATTTGCTGACGGGACGGCTTCTCCCACGCGTACTGTACGTAGCCGCCGCCTGCGCGTGCCGCCGCGATCAGCCGCTGGATCGTGGGCGCGCCCGACTTGTCTTTGAGCGACCAGAGGTTGTGACCGACAAGCTCGGGCTGACGCGGGTGCATCAGGCTGCGGCCTTCGAGATCGTAGACGAAGAAGTAACCGTCCTTGCCGAACTCCATGCGCGCGAGTGTGGCGAGCGCTTGCTCGCGAGCGGCGGGCGTATCGGGACCGTCGTAAAGCGGCTCGATGGCGTTGCGCGCAAGCCCCACGTAATGCAGCAGCTCGGCCCGCTTGTTGGCCAGCGAGGTGGTCTGCACGGCTTCGTGCTGAGCGCGCGAAAGCTCTATGCCTTGATGTCGCACGGCCAGCGCGATGGCGACCATCGCCAATGCGACCGGCAATAACGCGAGGACGAAAAATTTCTGTCGGAGATTCATGACATTCGAAAGACTTGCCATGCCGTGTTTTACGGCATCGCGCTACGTAATAGCACGTAGCGGATCTGCGTAGTTCCGCGCTTGTGGCGCGATAGGCAAACGCCAATACTACACGCCGAATCGTGGCCGGGGCTGCCGAGTGTAACTCGCAAGCTTATTGCCCGTGTTGTGCAGATTCGCATGTCCGCGCGGTGTTGCTGCGCGCCATGTCTCCGGCCCTCGCTGTACGCAGACCCCCAAAAGAGGGGCGGCCGCAGTGAGTCACGATTCGAGGCGTCTTGACGACGCCGTACCAAGAGGCGGGACAGCGCTGCAACGGCGCGGTCCCGGGTTGCTGCCCGAAAGAGGCAGTTCCGAGGAGAGACAATGAATCGCATCTGGCAACAACTGCCCTGGGCAGCGGTGGCCGTCGTCGGCGCATGCGCGCTCGGCACGGTAGCACTCTCGCGCGGCGAAACCGTCAGCGCACTCTGGATCGTGATCGCAGCCGTCTGCGTTTATCTGATCGCGTATCGCTTCTACAGCAAGTTCATCGCCACGCGTGTGGCGCAACTCGACGGCACGCGTATGACGCCGGCCTGGCGTCATAACGACGGACTGGACTACGTGCCGACCAACCGCTACGTGCTGTTCGGTCACCACTTCGCCGCGATTGCCGGCGCCGGGCCGCTCGTCGGCCCGGTGCTCGCCGCACAGATGGGCTATCTGCCCGGCATGCTGTGGATTCTCGCCGGGGTGGTGTTCGCTGGCGCCGTGCAGGACTTCATGGTGCTGTTCATCTCCACGCGTCGCGACGGCCGTTCGCTGGGCGATCTCGTGAAGTCAGAACTCGGCATGATCCCCGGCGTGATCGCGTTGTTCGGCGCGTTCCTCATCATGATCATCATTCTCGCCGTGCTCGCGCTGATCGTGGTCAAGGCGCTCACCGGCTCGCCGTGGGGCACGTTCACCGTCGGGCTGACGATTCCGATCGCGCTCTTCATGGGCATCTATACGCGCTTCATTCGCCCGGGCCGCATCGGCGAAGTGTCGATCATCGGCTTCGTGATGCTCATGGCCGCGATCTACTTCGGTCAGAGCGTGCATGACAGCGCGGCCCTCGCACCGCTGTTCACGTTCGACGGCAAGCAACTCACGTGGATGTTGATCGGCTACGGCTTCGTGGCGTCGGTGTTGCCGGTGTGGCTGCTGCTCGCGCCGCGCGACTATCTGTCGACGTTCCTGAAGATCGGCACGATTCTGGCACTCGCCATCGGCATTCTGGTCGTCGCGCCCGAACTGAAGATGCCGGCGCTCACGCAGTTCGTCGACGGCAGCGGCCCGGTCTGGTCAGGCAAGCTGTTCCCGTTCCTCTTCATCACGATCGCGTGCGGTGCCGTGTCCGGTTTCCATGCGCTGATCTCGTCGGGCACCACGCCCAAGCTGCTCGATAACGAACTCAACGCACGCTTCATCGGCTACGGCGGCATGTTGATGGAATCGTTCGTGGCCATCATGGCGCTGGTCGCCGCGTCGGTGATCGATCCGGGCGTGTACTTCGCGATGAACAGCCCGGCCGCCGTGATCGGTACGACGCCGGAAGCGGTCGCGCAAGTCGTCTCGGGCTGGGGCTTCTCCATTACGCCCGACGTATTGACCGCAACCGCTCACGCGGTCGGCGAGAACACGATCATCTCGCGTGCCGGTGGCGCACCGACGCTGGCGGTGGGCATGGCGCACATCCTGCATCAGGTCGTGGGTGGCGAAGCGATGATGGCGTTCTGGTATCACTTCGCCATTCTGTTCGAAGCGCTGTTCATTCTGACGGCGGTCGACGCCGGCACACGCGCCGGACGCTTCATGTTGCAGGATCTGCTCGGCACGTTCGTGCCGTCGCTCAAGCGCACCGAGTCGTTGCCCGCTAACCTGATCGCCACGGCGCTTTGCGTGGCCGCGTGGGGCTACTTCCTCTATCAGGGCGTGGTCGATCCGCTCGGCGGCATCAACACGCTGTGGCCGCTGTTCGGTATCTCCAACCAGATGCTGGCTGCCATCGCACTGATTCTCGCAACGTGCGTGCTCTTCAAGCTCAAGCGTGAGCGCTTCGCCTGGGTGACGATCCTGCCGACGCTGTGGTTGCTCGCCTGCACGCTCACCGCCGGATGGCAGAAGATGTTCGATCCGGATCCGAAGGTCGGCTTCCTCGCCCATGCAGCGAAGTATCAGGCGGCGCTCGCCGACGGCAAGCTGCTCGCCCCGGCCAAGTCGGTGGCGCAGATGCGGCAGATCGTGTTCAACGATTACGTCGATGCAACGCTCGCCGGTGTCTTCATGTTCGTGGTGGTGGCCGTGGCGGTCTTCGGCGTGCGCACCATCCTGGTGGCCCGTCGGGCCAACCGGCCGACGGCGAGTGAAACGCCGTTCGAGCCCATGCCGGCAGGCCGTCAGGTCTGAGCACAGGGAGCGCGCCATGCTCGATGAAGTCAGTAAGGTCGGCCGGTATCTGGGGCAGGCCATGCGCCTGATGGTCGGCCTGCCCGACTACGAGACGTATGTGGCGCACATGCGGGACACGCACCCTGACCAGGAGGCCATGAGCTACGAAGCCTTCTTCCGGGAGCGGCAGGAAGCACGCTACGGCGGCAAGAGCGGCGGACGCTGCTGCTGACGCGTCGACGTTCGCAATGACAACGCCCGGTGGGATCTTCACCGGGCGTTTCTTTTTGTGGTCTGCGCTGAGCCGCGACCACGCGTTTGGCTCACATCACTTTCGCGCAACGCGTGCTCGCGGCGCTGCGGCGATAGCGGTCGAAGACCTGCGCGACGACACGCACCAGCAGACGTCCCGCGGGCAAGATGCGCAGTCCGCGGGCATCGATGGCCACGAGCGCGTCGGCCGCCAGATCGGCCAGCTCGCCGAGTTCGTTCGCGAAGTAGGCGACGAAATCGATGTCGTGTGCCTGCCCGACGGCTGCGAAGTCCAGCGACATATGGCACATCAGGCGTGAAATGACGTCGCGCCGGATATGGTCGTCTTTATCGAGGCGCACGCCGCGCGCAATCGCGAGACCGCCGGCATCGATGGCTTCGTAATACGTCTTCAGGGTCTTGGCGTTCTGTGCGTAGCTATCGCCCACGCGGCCGATGGCCGACATGCCGACCCCCACGAGATCGCAATCCGCCCGCGTGCTGTACCCCTGAAAGTTGCGATGCAAGGTGCCGGCCGCTTGCGCGAGGGCAAGTTCGTCGTCGGGACGCGCAAAGTGATCCATGCCGATGTACACGTAGCCCGCAGCACTCAGCCGCGCGATGATCGTCTGCAACAGCGCGAGCTTCTGCGGGCCGTTAGGCAAGGCGTCGGGCAGGCAACGCTGCATCTTGAATTGCTGCGGCAAGTGCGCATAGCTGAAGACCGACAGACGCTCCGGCGCCATCTCGATCACAGCGTCGAGGGTGTTCGAGAACGATTCCGGTGTCTGGTGAGGCAAGCCGTAGATCAAGTCGAAATTGACGGAACGGAAACCGCAGCTTCGTGCGGCGTCGAGTGCGGCTTCGACCAACGCTCGCGGTTGCACGCGGTGAATGGCTTGCTGCACACGAGGATCGAAATCCTGCACCCCGATGGACAGCCGATTGAAGCCGAGGGCGCGCAGTGCGCGAATCGACGCCGGCCCCGCACTGCGTGGGTCGATCTCGATGGAGTACTCGGCGCTGTCATCGGGCGTCATCACGAACTGGCGGCTGATGGTGTCGATGAGCGAGGCGATCTGTTCCAGTGAGAGAAACGTAGGCGTGCCGCCGCCCCAATGCATTTGCGTGAGTGCGCGTCCGGCACCCATCAGCGACGCCTGACGTGCCATTTCCGTGTGCAGACGCGCGACGTAGGCATCGGCGTGAGCGCGATTGTGGGTGACGACTTTGGTGCACGCGCAGTAGAAGCACACCGTGTCGCAGAACGGAATGTGCACGTAGAGCGAGAGTGGCTTGCCGGTGCGCTTGGACTGAGCCGCCGCGCGCGCGTAGTCGCTGGCATCGAAGTCGTCGCGGAATTGCAGTGCCGTCGGGTACGACGTGTAGCGCGGGCCGTTGACGTCATATCGGCCGAGCAGCCGCGCATCGAAGTGAATCGGCGCGTACGTGGCGGCTGCGGCGGCGGCAGCGGTGCGCGGTGCCGAGTGTGTCGCGCACTGCGCCTGTCCCTGGCCTTGGGTTGACGCGCGCGACTGACAGCCGGGGCAGGGCGAACCGGTGTGCGACTCGCCGGCGGCTGAGGCATTGGCGCAAGGCGTCGACAACAGGGGGAGGGAATTCATGACGAAGCCTGTAACGATAGCTGATATACGACTGTAGCGTCGCGCCGAACGCCTCGCCCTGACCTGCGTCAAACCTTCCGCTGGCGGTGGGGAAGCTGCGCGTGAGAAGCGCGATCGACGACGATGTTGCGTGAAAATCGGCGACGGATGCCGGTTTGGGCGTCACGATGCGCACGCAACACGGCAGACGTGCGCCGAAATCATTGCCGCCGCAGGCAAATTTTGGCGGTCTACGGTAAGCTACGCCTTGTTGAAGTCTCCCCGCCGTGTCGACAGCCCTGGCGGCACGGCGCGGCACGCTCTGGAACGGTCCGGGGCGGCGGTCCGGCCGGTGCCCGCGGGTATTCCGCAGATCCGCAGTGCCGCAGTGCCGGTAAATTACCGGCCCGCCCATGCTCGTTTTTGCCGGAACGACGCGGCACATCACGATTGGAAAGAACATGGACCGACTGCAATCGATGCGCGTTTTCGTCAAGGTGGCCGACAACGGGAGCTTTGCCCGTACCGCTGCCCAGATGGATCTGTCGGCCGCGGTGGTCACGCGGCACGTCGCAGAACTGGAATCGCACCTCGGCGTTCGTCTTCTCAACCGCACCACTCGCAGCCTGTCGCTGACCGGCGCCGGGCAGGTGTATCTCGAACGCTGCCGGCAGATCATCGACGAAGTCGACGAGGCCGATGCCCTCATCTCCAGCGCATCGCGCGATCCGAAAGGCACGCTGAAGGTTGTCGCGCCGGTCTCGTTCGGCTTGCGAAACCTCGCCCCGCTCGTCAAGAAGTATCAGGAGATGCACCCGAAGGTGGTGGTCGACCTCACGCTGACCGATCGTGCGATCGATCTGGTGGAAGAAGGCTACGACTGCGGCATTCTGCTCACGCGCATGATCAACAGCGAAAGCCTGATTTCGCGTGTGCTCGCCGAAACACGCGTGATGCTGTGCGCGTCGCCGGCCTACATCGCCGAACACGGGGAACCCGTGACGCCGCAGGAGCTGGGCGAGCACGGCGTGCTGGGCCTGCCGAACGACTTCTGGAGCGAAGACCGCGTGTTTTCCGGCCCGGATGGCGAGGTGCGTGTGCGCGTGCAGAACAAGTTCATCTGCAACAACACGGCGCTGCTGCGTCAGTCGGTGCTGCTGGGACACGGCATCGCGTTCCTGCCGTCGTATCTCGTGGGCAACGACGTGCGCGACGGCGATCTGGTCGCGCTGCTGCGCAACTTCTCGCAAACACCGGTCGATGTCTCGCTCGTCTACCCGAGCCGCAAGTATCTGTCGGCCAAGACGCGTGGTTTCATCGACCTGACGGTCGAATATTTCCGTCAGAACGAAGGCATTTCAGCCGCCGAGCGCTGGGTGCCGCCCAAGCTGCCGTCGCCGACCACGCCGACCACCGAACTTCCGTTGTGACGTAGTTCGCACCGCCAGATGGCAAAACGGCCACTCCCGTGAGGAAGTGGCCGTTTTTCATTGCCCTGTGTGCCCTGCGATGCGACGCATGGGGCGATGCGGGACTCGACCCGCTCAGAACGGTGCGTCGTCTTCGTCGAAGGAAGCCGAGGCATCGTCCGAGGCGACGGAGGCCGACTTCGTGGCCGGTTTGGCCTTCGCTGTCGTCTTTTGGGCCGCCGCCTTCTTCGCCGGCGCCTTGGCCGGAGCTTTGGCGGCTGCGGTCTTCGCTGCCGTCTTGCGTGCCGGTGCGGCCTTCTCGTCGCCTTCGGCATCACCGGCGTCGCCTGCCTTCGCCGCCGTCTTCTTCGGTGCCTTCGCCTCGAATTCGAAGCCGATCTTGCCGTCCTTCTGCTTGGCCAGATAGGCCTTGAACGTGCGGCCCGTGCGCGACGACTTGAAGTTCGTCAGCAGATCCGTCTTGCCTTCGGTGAGCAATTTGTGAATCTGCTCGCGAGTGATCTCCTGCTGGAGAATCACCTTGCCGGACGTGAAGTCGCAGGTCTTCGGATTGGCCACGGCGTTTTCACAGACATAACGCATGCCGTGCTCGAACACCCGCGCGTTGCACTTCGGGCAATGGCCCACCGGCTCCTGTCCGGTGAAGTCCGGCGCTTCGCCGTCTTCGTCGCCGTTGTCCTGGCCGAAGTCGAACTCGAGCTTGTAGCCCATTTCGGCATCGGGCGAGAGCTTGATAATGGCCGAGAACGGACGCCCCATCTTGCTGCGAAAACCCGACAGCGGTCCGATCGTCTTGTTCTTGAGCAGTTCTTCGACTTCCGGAATTTCAAACTGACGTCCGCCCGGAATCTTCGAGATCGAGAAGCTACAGTTCGTGCACGCGAAACGGCGGTAGTTCTCTTTGACCACGCCGCCGCAATGCGGGCACGGCGTTGTGAGCGTAGCGTAGTCGCCAGGGATCGTGTCCGAGTCGTATTCCTTCGCGCGCTTGACGATGGTCTGCGTCATTTGCGCGATCTCTTGCATGAACTCGTCACGCTTGAGGCCGCCGCGCTCGATCTGCGAGAGCTTGGCTTCCCACTCGCCCGTGAGCTCGGGCAGCGTGAGTTCATCCACGCCGAGGCCGCGCAGCAGCGTCATCAACTGGAACGCCTTGGCCGTCGGATGCAACTCGCGGCCTTCGCGCACGAGGTACTTTTCCGTCAGCAAGCCTTCGATGATGGCCGCGCGCGTTGCCGGTGTGCCCAGCCCCTTGCCTGCCATCGCCTCGCGCAGTTCGCCGTCTTCCACGAGCTTGCCCGCGCCTTCCATGGCGGAGAGCAGCGTCGCTTCGCTGTAGCGCGCCGGCGGCTTGGTCTGCAAGCCGACCGCTTCGACCTTGTCCACACCGACCTTCTCGTCCTTCGCGACCGGCACGAGGTTCGGCTGGTCTTCCTTGGCGTCCTTGCTGTCTTTGCCGTCGCCCGCGCCTTCCTTGCCGTAGATGGCGAGCCAGCCCGCGTTGACCAGCACCTTGCCTTCGGTCTTGAAGTGATGGCCGACCACTTCCGTGATGCGCGTCGTCACGAGCGACTCGGCCGCCGGGAAGAACACCGCCAGGAAGCGCTTGACCACGAGGTCGTACAGCTTCTGCTCCGGCTCGGAGAGGTTCTTCGGCGCTTGCAGCGTCGGGATGATGGCGAAGTGATCGCTGATCTTGCTGTTGTCGAAGATCCGCTTGTTCGGCTTGACCCAGCCCTTGCTCAGGACCTGGTTGGCGAACTGGTGATAGTTGTTGCTCTCCTTGAGCACCGCCATCGTCTCTTTGACGGTGTCCAGATAGTCTTCCGGCAGGGCGCGCGCATCGGTACGCGGGTACGTCAGCACCTTGTGCTTTTCGTACAGCGCCTGCGCCAGACCCAGCGTGTTCTTCGCGGAGAAGCCGAAGCGGCTGTTGGCTTCGCGCTGCAGGCTCGTCAGGTCGAACAGCAGCGGCGAGAGTTGCGACGACGGCTTCGACTCTTCCGTGACGGTGCCATGCTTGCCGCGCACTGCGGCCACGACCGATTCGGCCGCTGCCACGCTCCACAGACGCGAATCGCGCTGCTCAGGATCGAATTCGTTGCGCTTGAAGCCCGGGTCGAACCAGCGGCCCTCGTAAAAGCCGGCGGCAGCGACGAACTCGGCCTTCACTTCCCAGTAGTCGCGCGAGACGAACTTGCGAATCTTCTCTTCGCGCTCCACCACGATCGACAGAGTCGGCGTTTGCACGCGACCGACCGTCGTCAGGAAGAAGCCGCCGCCCTTGCTGTTGAAGGCGGTCATGGCACGCGTGCCGTTGATGCCCACCAGCCAGTCGGCTTCGGCCCGGCTGCGCGCGGCATCGGCCAGCGGCAGCATGTCGTCGTCGGAGCGCAGGCGCTTGAAGCCGTCGCGAATCGACTGCGGCGTCATCGATTGCAGCCACAGACGCTGGATCGGCTGCTTCGCCTTCGCGTGTTGCGCAATCAGACGGAAAATCAGTTCCCCTTCGCGCCCCGCGTCACAGGCGTTGATCAGGACATCCACGTCCTTGCGCTTGATGAGACGGGTGAGCACCTTCAGGCGCGACTCGCTCTTGGCGATCGGCTTGAGGTCGAAATGCGGGGGAATCACGGGAAGGTTGGCGAAGCTCCACTTGCCGCGTTTGACTTCATAGTCTTCCGGCGCGCCGATTTCGACGAGGTGGCCAACCGCCGACGAGACGACGTATTCGTCGTTCTCGAAGTACTCGTCATGCTTGGTAAAGCCGCCCAACGCCCGCGCGATGTCATTCGCGACAGACGGTTTCTCGGCAATGATCAGAGCTTTTGACATGACGTTAGGTAATGTTGAGGGGGTGTCGCCAAGCGACATTCGTTGGCTTTATAACATATAGCCAATTCGGCGTTGCCGCCGAATCGGGCACAAGGCGTGCCTGAAAGCGGCACATCATAAGCGCGTCGCTGGCCGGCGGCAAGCATGGGGCCGGCGAGGCAGCGTCAGGGGTGTGGCACGGTACCACGCCGCGCCGGGGCGTTCCCGTCGCCCGGTTCCGGCAGGCGTTATCCGGCAAGAAGGTGCTCGCGCAGCGCGGGGGCGGCAACGGTGGCGTCGCCCAGCACGCGGGTATCGAGCATTCGTTCGAGGATGCCGATGGCCGGCAGCACCGGACCAAAGAAACGGGCCTGTTCGGCCGGCTGGCAGGCGTCTTGAACCAGCAGGGTCGGGAAGTTCTCGATGTCGTGATCGTCCAGCCAGTCGGCGTGCGTCTCGATGTCCACCCAGACGAAACACAAGGCCGGGTGGCTCGCCGCCAACTGTTCAAACGTCTGCGCATACTCGCGGCAGGTGCCGCACCACGCCGCGCACAAGCAAGCCACGAGACGCGTGTTGCCGTCGGCCAGCGCGGCGGCCAGCGCGGAACGGTCGGCGACGGGATCGAAAACGGGCATGGTGTCGGTGGTGTCGGTATCTCGGAATTGGGGGCGTGCAGCTTTTGCCGGATCTTTCAGGCGTGGGTCCTGACCCGTGCCTCATGCGCTATGGGCCATGGGCGCCTGAGCGCGGTCGGCCGGTATTCGCTAGCGTACGTCTAAGGATGTCAGCCGCACAAACCGGCCGCCGGGCAGACGCGCAAGCCGGCCATCGAGTTCGAGCACGCTCAGGTGCGCGAGCACGTCGGTGATCCCCTGGCCGGTGCGCTCGCACAGGGTGTCCGCGCTGACGGGATCATAACCCAGCGCCTCCAGGACCGCTGCCATGCCCGGCGACACGCTGGCCGACGTTGTCATGCTGGCATGGACAGGCGACACGTCGTGAGCGTTCCCGTCGCCGTCGCCATCAACGTCGAACAGGTCGGCAGCGGGGCCACGGGATGGCGCGCCTCGCGAGGCGTGTCTTAGTCTGCCGGGCCGTGGTGCGGGCATCGCCTCAGGCGGCTTCGCATCAAGCTTGGCAATCTTGGTGGCGGGTGGCGCGATGCCCAGCGCCTCGAAGACGTCTTCGGGCGACGTCGCGAGCGTGGCGCCATCGCGGATCAGGGTGTGACAGCCCCGGCTCTGCGGGGCGTGGATCGAGCCGGGAATGGCGAGCACGTCCCGCCCTAGTTCGCCTGCCAGACGCGCCGTGATGAGCGAGCCCGAGTGCGTGGTGGCTTCGACGACCACCGTGCACCGTGCGAGCGCTGCGATCAGGCGGTTGCGGCGCGGGAAATGATCCGGCCGGGGCGGGGTGCCGACGGGAAACGCCGAGAGCAGCAGGCCGCGCTCGGCGATGCGCCCGGCCAGTGCGTGATGACGCGCCGGGTAGACGACGTCGGCCCCTGTTCCTACGATCGCACAGGTGCGCCCCGCCGTCTCGAGCGCACCCTCGTGTGCGGCGGCATCGATGCCGGCCGCCAGCCCAGACACGACGGTGACGCCGGCGTCACCCAGCACCTGAGCGAAGTGCCGCGCGTTATCGCGCCCCTGCGGCGTGGCGCGTCGGCTGCCCACAAGGGCCGCCGCCATGTCGCCCGCCCGGTTTGGCAGACCGACGTCGCCGCGGCAATAGAGAATGGGCGGTGCGTCGCCGAGCGTGAGCAACGCCTGCGGATAGGCCGATTCGGACAAGGTCACGACGGCGCACCCCGGTCGGCTCGCCCACTCGAGGGTGCGGGCGATCTGCTCGGACAGATCGGCGCAGACCGGCGCCAGCAGCCGGGCGACGAGATCGTCGGACAGAACGCGGGCGAGGTCGGCACGCGACGCGCAGAAGATTGCCCAGGGCGGGCCGAACACCGTCAGCAGGCGCCGTACCGCAGCGGGCGGCACGCCGGGGGCGTGACACAGACGAAGCCAGTCCTTGATTTCCTCACGGTCGGCACCGATCTGTTGGCTGTCAGGGGCTGGGGCGTTGCCGTCGTCATAAAGCGTACTGGCGACGCCTGCGTCGCCGTGCAGGAGCGTGTCGGGCGGAGCGCCAAAAGCGGCGCCGGAGCGGGGGTCTCGGGCGGGCAGGGCATCGCCGGCCGCCAGCGCCGATAGGGGCGCTATGCTAAAATTTTTCATTATCCGGTAAGCATTGACCGGGGGGCCAGGGCTGAAATTGCCTGCGCTACGAGCTTTTGAGGCGCTTCAGAGAAACCCTCGAGAGAGCTACGCGACACAGTCAACATCGCAAGATTGTGCGTTCGCGTCCACCCCAAGGCAATGCGGCGAATTCCCGTTTTCATCATGGCCTTACTGACAATTCTTCAATACCCCGATCCGCGTCTGCACAAGGTGGCCAAGCCGGTCGCCCAGGTCGACGACCGGATCCGCCAACTCGTCAAGGACATGGCCGAGACCATGTACGACGCCCCCGGCATTGGCCTCGCGGCCACGCAGGTCGACGTGCACGAGCAGGTCATCGTGATGGATCTCTCGGAAACGCGCGACGAACTGCGCGTGTTCATCAATCCCGAAATCGTCTGGCGCAGCGACGAACAGAAAGTCTACGAAGAGGGCTGCCTCTCGGTGCCCGGCATCTATGACGAAGTCGAGCGTGCCGACCGCGTGCGCGTGCGTGCCCTGAACGAGAAGGGCGAGAAGTTCGAACTGGACGCCGACGGCCTGCTCGCCGTGTGCATCCAGCACGAGATGGATCACCTCAAGGGACGCGTGTTCGTCGAGTACCTCTCGCCGCTCAAGCGCAACCGCATCAAACAGAAGATGAAGAAGCAGGTCGAGCGCGCCTGATCCCGACTGACCCCGCCCGGCCGCCCGGCGTGGGCGCGTCCGGTAAAGTCCTCTATACTTGCAGCGCTCGCGGGCCCTGAGCCCGCTTTCTGCCGCTGCGACGGAGCGTCTCGAACGTCTGCCGTCGGGCCAACTCCCGACTGTTTGCCGAGATGTCCATCGCCATCACTTCGTCGTCCTCCCGCACCCGCACGATTTACTGGCTAAGCGCCACGCTCCTGTTCGCCTTCCTGCTGGCCGGCCTTTTCGACCGTGACCCCTGGAAAGCCGACGAGCCGTATTCCGTCGGCATGGTCCTGAATTTCTTCCGTGGCCACGATCTGATCGTGCCGCACGTGGCCGCCGACCCGTTCGTGGAGAAGCCGCCTGTCATGTATTGGACGGGCGCGTTCTTCGCACGCCTGGCATCCGGCGTGCTGCCGGTTTTCGATGGCGCCCAGCTCGCTGTTCTCGCGTGGCTCGTGATGGCGGTGCTCTGTGTCGGCCGTCTGGCGCAGCGTCTTTACGGTGCGGCCGATACGCACAGCACGAGCAGTACCAGCAAGGCGGACACGTTCAATTGGCTCGCGCCCATGTTGATGGTCGGCAGCTTCGGGGCCATCGAGAATATTCACAAGCTCACGGCGGACGTGCCGCAACTGGCAGGCGCCGCGCTTGCCCTCGCCGCATTGGCGCGTCTGGCCAGAACCGAGCATTCGAATCGCTTGTGGGGACTGCTGTTCGGGACGGGCGCCGGCATTGCCTTCCTGAGCAAGGGCTTGCTCGTGCCCGGCGTGTTGGGGCTGACCGCGCTCGCGGTCCTCGTCGTGCCGGCCTATCGCACCCGGCGCTATGCCGCCGCGCTCGCGTGGGCGGTGCTCGCGGCGCTGCCCTGGGTCGTCATCTGGCCGGTGTTGTTCTGGCACGCCTCCGAGCCGCTCTTCATCGAATGGTTCTGGGACAACAACTTCGGCCGGTTCTTCGGCTTCGTGCATCTCGGCGGCGAGCGCAAATCGTACTGGAACGATCTCACGAGCCTCATCGGGCTGACGTTCCCGGCGGGCTGGCTCGCCCTCGGCGCGTTGATTGCGCAATTGCGGCAGGGTGGCGGGGTGCGGGGCTTGCTGAACGAGCGCCCGGAGCAGGCCATGCTCTGGCTGTACTCGGCACTGTTCGTGCTCACGCTCGTGGTCTCGTCGGCCATCCGCGATATCTATATGTTGTCGCTCTTCCCGGCTATCGCCGTGCTCGGCGCGGGCGTGCGCCTGCCGGCATGGCTGGAGAAGACGTGGTCTGGCGTGGCGCTCGTACTCATGAGCGTGCTGGGCGTGTTCCTGTGGGTGCGCTGGGGCCTGCAACTGACCGGCAACGGACACGTCGCGGCCGGCCCGATCGGCAAGTGGCTGCCGCTCGACTACGTGCTGCCGTTTTCGCCAGGACTCGTGCTCTCGGCACTCGTCATTGCAGCGCTGTGGGTGACGGCCATCGTGCAGCGCCGTCAGTTGGGTGCGCTCGTCTTCGGTTTCGCCGGGCTGATGTTCGTCTGGGGAACGCTCTCGACGCTGCTGCTGCCCTGGATCAACGAGGCCCGCAGCTACCGCACGCCCTTCGCCGAACTGCGCGAATCGCTCGCGCACGTGGCGCCGTCGGGCTCGCCGGTCGCGAACACTTGCATCGGCTCGTTCAACGTCGGCGAGTCGGAGCGCGCGATGCTCGACTATTTCATCGATGTGCGTCCGGTGCAGCTTCCGGACCTGGCGCAGGCGTCGCGTTGCGGCGTGCTGCTGTTGCTCGACAAGGCCAACGCACGCATTCCCGCGCCGGACGGTTGGCGCGAGATCTGGCAGGGCGGCCGGGCAGGCGACACCAATGAGCGGTTCCGCGCGTTCGTCGCGCCGGGCGCTCCCGGCACCGCCACCGTCAAGTAAGTTACCGCGTTCCGCAGGAGAAAGTTCGTCATGACGCTTCGCATCGTCTTCGCCGGTACGCCGGAATTCGCACAAACCGCGCTCGCCGCTATCGATGCCGCCGGCTTTCCCGTCGAGTTGGTACTCACTCAGCCGGACCGTCCTGCGGGACGCGGGATGAAGCTGCAAGCCAGCCCGGTCAAACGGTACGCGCAGGCGCACGGCATGCCGGTATCGCAGCCGCCGTCGCTGCGTCGTAATGGCAAGTACCCGGAAGAGGCCGCTGCCGCTATCGAACAACTGCGCGCGCTCGCGCCCGACGTCATGGTGGTGGCGGCCTACGGCCTGATCCTGCCGCAGGAAGTGCTCGATCTGCCGCGCTACGGTTGCCTGAACATCCACGCTTCGCTGCTGCCGCGCTGGCGTGGCGCCGCGCCGATTCATCGCGCCATCGAGTCGGGCGACGCCGAGACCGGCATCACCATCATGCAGATGGATGCGGGCCTCGATACGGGCGCCATGATTCTGCGCGAGGCGGAGCCCATCGGTCCGGAAGACACCACCGCCGTGCTGCACGACCGCATGGCGGCGCTGGGCGGCAAGCTGATCGTCGATGCGTTGCATCAACTCGCGCGCGACGGGCATCTGCCGTCTGTTGCCCAGCCCGAAGCCGGCGTGACCTACGCGGAGAAGATCGCCAAACAGGAAGCCGTGCTCGACTGGCACAAGTCGGCCGAGGCGCTGGCGCGTCAGGTGCGGGCGTTCGATCCGTTCCCGGGCGCCCTCGGCACGGTGCACGACACCCCCGTCAAGCTGTGGCGCGCGAGCGCCGTGGCGGGCAAGCCGGGCGCCACGCCCGGTACCGTTCTCGAAGTGAGCACTGACGCCATCGTCATTGCGTGCGGCGACGGTGCGCTGCGCGTGACCGAATGTCAGAAGCCGGGGGGAAAGCGCCTGCCGGTCCGCGAATTCCTCGCGGGCTTTGCACTGACGCCGGGCGACCTTTTCGCGACGGCCAACCCGCAGGCGTCGTGATCACCGCTCATTCTCACGTTCCTGTCACCAAAACAGCACGAAAAAGTCGCAAAACGTCGGTGAATTGGCAGGAAATCCGGGCAAACGTCTGAAAAGTATCTAAGCTGGAGCCGCAGACGTTGAATTTTCGACGTCCGGCACCATCTAATGCCCGGAGACACGCAAAGTGCGTGGCTTCCTTGGGTCATCAAGATTTGCAGAGGAGAACAACCATGTTCAATTGGATGAAGACCACCCTGCTGATGGCGGCCATCACCGCGTTGTTCATGGTGGTGGGCGGCATGATCGGCGGCAAGCAGGGCATGATGCTCGCGCTGGCGTTCGCGCTCGCGATGAATTTCTTTTCGTACTGGTTCTCGGACAAGATGGTGCTGCGCATGTACAACGCGCAGCAAGTCGACGAGACGAGTGCACCGCAGTTCTACAACATGGTGCGCGAACTGTCGCAGCGTGCCGGTCTGCCGATGCCGAAGGTCTACCTGATCAACGAAGACGCCCCTAACGCTTTCGCGACCGGCCGCAATCCGGAGAACGCCGCCGTGGCGGCCACGACCGGCATTCTGCGCGTGCTCTCCGATCGTGAGCTGCGCGGCGTGATGGCGCACGAGCTGGCGCACGTGAAGCATCGCGACATTCTCATCTCGACGATCTCCGCGACGATGGCCGGTGCCATTTCGGCGCTTGCCAACTTTGCCATGTTCTTCGGCGGACGCGATCAGAACGGCCGTCCGGCCAATCCGATCGCCAGCATTGCCGTGGCGATTCTTGCGCCGCTGGCCGCATCGCTGATTCAGATGGCGATTTCGCGCGCCCGTGAATTCGAGGCGGATCGTGGCGGCGCCGAAATCTCGGGCGATCCGCAGGCGCTTGCCGCGGCGCTCGACAAGATCCACCGCTACGCACAGGGCATTCCGTTCGAGGCGGCAGAGCAGCATCCTGCCACGGCGCAGATGATGATCATGAACCCGCTGTCCGGCGGCACGATCGCCAATCTGTTCTCGACGCACCCGGCCACCGAGGAGCGTATTGCCCGTCTGATGGAGATGGCCCGCACCGGGCAGTACCCCGCCTGAGCGGGTGAACGATGCGCCGAAAGTGAGGACTGACCTCGCCGGCGAAGGGCCAGCCTGCTGGCGGGCGTGTCGCCTTCGGGCGCGGCTCGCCAGTCTGCTATCCTGTCGCCCGACAGCCGTCCGATAGCCTCCCATGCCCGCCGTCGCGCGGGCATGTTTGTTTGTAGAAAGTCCATGCCGCAACCGAGCCTGCCCACCGAATCTCTGGCCTATGCGCTGCAGCGTGCAGCGCAGGCCCTCGAATCCGTCCAGAACGGCACCGCGTTGCCGCAAGCGCTGGCGCAAGCGACCGCGCAGTGCCCGCCGACCGCGCGTGCCGCGGCACAGGATCTGGCCTACCGCGCCGTGCGCCGGCTGGGCAGCAGCCGCGCGCTGCTCGCCTTGCTGGTCAAGCCTGCGCTGCAAGCGCGCGTGCGCGACATCCTGCTGTGCGCTCTCGCGCTGTTGCAGGACGCCCCCGAGAACGCTGCGTACACCGAATTTACCGTCGTCGATCAGGCCGTAGAGGCGATTGCCGCACAGCGCCGCACGGTCGCCGCGAAGGGGCTGGCCAACGCCGTGCTGCGCCGCTATCTGCGCGAGCGTGACGCCCTGCTGAGCCAGATCGCCGAACAGCCCGAAGCGCGCTGGAACTATCCCGCGTGGTGGATCGATACCGTGCGCAGTGCCTATCCGGATGAATGGGAGACGTTGCTCGCCGCCGGCGACAACCGTGGCCCCATGACGCTGCGCGTGAACACGCGCCGCACCAGCGTGGCGGCCATGCAGGCGTGTCTGACGCAGGCGGGCATGGAAGCCGAGGTCGTCGGCCCGGTGGCGTTGCGTCTCGCGCAGGCGGTGCCGGTGGATCGTCTGCCGGGGTTTGCCGAGGGATGGGTGTCGGTGCAGGATGCCGGTGCGCAACTGGCCGCGCCGCTCGTGCTCGGCGATCACCCGCGCGCGGGCATGCGGGTGCTGGATGCCTGTGCGGCCCCCGGCGGCAAGACCGGCCACCTGCTGGAAATGGCGGACGTGCAGGTCACGGCCCTTGAATCGGATCGCACGCGCGTGCCGCGCATTTACGAGAATCTCGAGCGTCTGGGGTTGAGTGCGGACGTGCGCATCGGCGACGCCGGCGCACCGTCGAAGTGGTCCGGCGGCGGCTGGGACGGCGTGCCGTTCGATCGCATTCTGGCCGACGTGCCGTGTTCGGCCGCCGGCATCGTGCGGCGTCACCCGGACATTCGCTGGCTGCGTCGCAAGGCTGATATTGCGGCGTTGGTGCAAGAGCAACAGCGCATTCTGCTCGCGCTCTGGGACACCCTGGCCGTGGGCGGCGAACTGATCTATGCGACGTGTTCCATCTTCCCGGCGGAAAATGAGGCGCAAGCGCAATGGTTTGAACGTGTTCGCACAGATGCGGTACGATTGAACGCGCCCGGGCAATTGCTGATGACCCCTGGCGGCGCCCATGACGGCTTCTACTACGCTCGCTTCCAGAAACGGTGACTTTCTCCCAACGGCTACAGGCCAGTTTGCTGCCGCTGCTGCTGTGCGTTTTTGCGCTCGGCTTCGCAGGGCCCGTGCTTGCCGACAACGAAATTCAGGTGCGTGAAGCCCGACTCGAGCCGCTTGATGGTGGCTGGTCGCTCGACGCGCGCTTTGCCTTTGAACTCAATTCCAGTCTCGAAGACGCCGTCAATCGCGGCATCTCTCTGTACTTCACGACCGACTTCGAACTCACCCGCTCGCGCTGGTACTGGTTTGACGAGAAGGTGGTGACCACTTCGCAGAGCGTACGGCTTTGGTTCCAGCCGCTCACGCGTCAGTACCGTGTCTCGAGCAACAACGGCAATAGCGGCAACAGCGGGCTTCAGCTTGGCTTCAGTTCGTTGCGCGATGCGCTGGCCCTCGTGCGTAATGTGAGCGGCTGGCGCGTGATTGAGAAGGGCGTAGCCAGGCCGGGCACTCAGTATCAGGCGTCGGTGCGCATGCGGCTCGACAACGCGCTCATGCCCAAGCCGTTCCAGATCGATGCCGTGAACAATCGCGACTGGAATCTCAGCTCGGACTGGGCGCGCTTCATGTTCTCACCGACTTCGCCTGCGGCGGCGGCCGGTCTGTCCGCATCACCTGTCGTCGCAACGTCGACGCTTGCGCCAAGCGCCTCGTCCGGGGCCGCAGTCCAGCGCAACGTACCTGTTGTTGCCCCCGCGGTTGCGCCATCCGGCGCGTTGGCAAGCGCCGGCATGACGGGGCTGGCGGAGCAGGCAGGGCAGGCGGTCGCTGCGACGATAACGCTGGGCACGGCGAGTACCTCACCTCGTATGACGGGCAATTTGCCGCTCGCCTTCAGTGCCGCCGTGCCGCCTGGAGCTTCCCGTGTCAAATAACGGCGGCGGCCTGCTCAAGCACATCGTCATTCGCACGCTGATCGTCACGATGGCGCTCGTTGCCATCGGGCTGTTCGGTCTGCTCGCGCTCGCGTCGGCCAATACCGAATTCTTCGATCGCTATTATTCGCTGCTCTACACCGCGAACATCGCGGTGGCGCTCATCTTCGTCTTCATCGTCGGGGCGCTGATCTGGATCATTCTCGTACGGCTGCGTCAGCGGCGCTTCGGCACGCGTTTGCTCGCCAAGCTCGCGATCTTCTTCGCACTGGTCGGCGTGCTGCCGGGCGGCATCATCTATCTGGTGTCGCTACAGTTCGTCTCGCGCAGTATCGAATCGTGGTTCGACGTGCGCGTGGAGACGGCACTCGACTCGGGGCTCGAGCTCGGACGCGCCATTCTGAACAACGGCCTGTCGGATCTGAGCGCGAAGGCGCAGCTCGTTGCCGACGCACTGGCGTCGAGCGGCGACAAGGGCGGCACGCTCACCCTGCTGCGCATGCGTGACCAGTTCGGCTTGCAGGATGCGACGATCGTCGACAGCAACGGGCGCGTGCTCGCGTCGGCGTCGGGCAACTTCAACGCGCTCGTGCCCGATCTGCCAACGGCGCTCATGCTGCGTCAGGCGCGCACGCAGTCGCGCGGCTACACGGCCATCGAGGGCGGCAGCGAAGGCTACGACAAGCATGAGGGGCACGATCAACTGCGATGGCGTGTGGTGATCCGTATCCCGTCCGCTTACTCGTCGTCGCTGCAAGACGAGGAGCGGTTCCTGCAAGTCACGCAACTGGTGCCCGCCAACCTGGCGAAGAACGCCGAGGCGGTGCAGAACGCCTACCGCGAATATCAGGAAAAGGCGCTTGGCCGCACGGGCCTGCGCAAGATGTATATCGGCACGCTGACGCTCTCGCTGTTTCTCGCCACGTTCGTGGCGATGATGCTCGCACTGGCGCTCGGGAATCAGCTCGCCCGCCCGCTCTTTCTGCTCGCGCGCGGCACGCAGGAAGTGGCGGCAGGCGATTTGTCGCCGAAAGGGGAAATGCGTACCAACGACGAACTGGGCTTCCTCACGCAGGCGTTCAATGCGATGACGCGTCAGTTGTCGGACGCTCGCGTGACCGTCGAGCGCAATCGTCTGGCGCTTGAAAGCTCCAAGGCTCACCTGGAGAGTATTCTGTCGAGTCTGACGGCCGGCGTGTTCGTATTCGATCGCGATTTCCGCCTGACGACGGCCAACGCGGGGGCCGAACGCATCTTCAAGCAGAGTTTTCAGGGCGAGTTGAATCGTTCGCCCGCGCATATTCCGGCGCTGGTGGAGTTTGGCGAGACGTTGCGCCGCGCATTTGCGGATCGCGATGCGAATGCCGACCTCGGGCCGGGCGGACACTGGCAACAGCAGATCGGTCTGACGTTGCCGGGAGAAACCGATGCCGTGACGCTTCTCGTGCGCGGCTCGCATCTGCCCGAGCCGATGCTCGCCGTGGGCGGCGTGCCGACGCGAGCGGGCGGTGGTTATGTCGTGGTGTTCGACGACATCAGCGATGTGATCTCGGCGCAGCGGTCGGTCGCGTGGGGCGAAGTGGCGCGGCGTCTGGCGCACGAGATCAAGAATCCGCTCACGCCGATTCAACTGTCTGCCGAGCGGTTGCAGATGAAATTGTCCGACAAGCTGCCGCCGGCCGATGCCGAAGTGCTGCGCCGCGGGGCGACGACCATCGTCAATCAGGTGGCGGCGATGAAACGTATGGTCGACGAGTTCCGCGATTACGCGCGCCTGCCGCCGGCGATCATGCATCCGCTGCAAATCAATGAGTTGATCGGCGAGGTGCTGACGTTATACGGTGTCGACGAAGGGCGCGGTTCGATCCGCGCCTATCTGGACGCCGAGCTGCCGGAGATTCGCGGCGACTCGTCGCAATTGCGTCAGGTTATTCATAATCTGCTGCAAAATGCTCAAGATGCCGTCGGGGGAACCGAAAACCCTCTTATCACGGTGGAAACGAAGACAGTAGAATACGCAGGATCGGATATGCATCCCGGTGAACCGAAGCGCACGGCTGTGCGTCTGACGATCACGGATAACGGGCCGGGCTTTCCGGCACGCATTCTGACCCGCGCATTCGAGCCCTATGTGACGACCAAGTCGAAGGGCACCGGGCTCGGACTGGCGATGGTCAAGAAGATCATCGATGAACATCAGGCGCGCATCGACATCCGTAACCGGTCATTACCCGAAGGCGAAGGTAGTGCCGGTGCACAGATTTCGATCTTGTTTACTCAATTGGCTGACGACCAGGACCTGCCGCGCAACAAGCCGGCAGAACACACGAAGGTAGCGTAAATGGCAACCATTTTGGTGGTGGACGACGAAATGGGGATCCGGGAGCTGCTCTCGGAGATTCTGAGCGACGAAGGGCATGTCGTGGAGGTGGCGGAGAACGCGCAGGAAGCGCGTGCGTTCCGCGCCATGCACACGCCTGACCTGGTGCTGCTCGATATCTGGATGCCCGATACCGACGGCGTGACCTTGCTCAAGGAGTGGGCGGCTCAGCAGTTGCTGACCATGCCCGTGATCATGATGTCGGGGCATGCCACGATCGACACCGCCGTCGAGGCGACCAAGATCGGTGCGCTCAATTTCCTCGAAAAGCCCATCGCCCTGCAGAAGCTGTTGCAGGCGGTGGAACAGGGACTCGCACGCGGCAAACGCGATCCGTCGGGGGGCGCCGCGCATGCGTTCGACGCCGACGACGATGCGCTCGACACGGGCGTCTTCGGCGAGAGCGAGACACGCCATGCGGGCACGGGCCTGAACGGCACGGCCACGCATCATGCGCCGCTCGGCGCGCATGAGGCCGACGGTGTGGCGGGCGGGGCCGCTGCGAGCATGTCGGGGGACATCTCGTTCGACGTACCGCTGCGCGAAGCGCGTGACGCCTTCGAGCGCGCCTACTTCGCCTACCACCTGGCCAAGGAGCACGGCAGCATGACGCGCGTGGCCGAGAAAACCGGACTGGAGCGCACGCACTTGTATCGCAAGCTCAAGCAACTGGGCGTGGAACTGTCCAAGAGCAAGACCTGATCGCGGTGTGGCGCGCCCCGGCGCGTCGCGATGCCGCTTTCCTGCGGATTTTTTCGATATAGGGCTTGCGTAAAGCGTCTTCAGTCTCTATAATCGCTTTTCTCTTGGCCCGGTAGCTCAGTTGGTAGAGCAGCGGATTGAAAATCCGCGTGTCGTTGGTTCGATTCCGACCCAGGCCACCAAATTCGAAGGGCTTGCGCACATCGCAAGCCCTTTTTGCGTTTGAACGAAAACGCTGCCCGATGATGGGTATAACGTCCCGGCGATAGCGACGCGGGGCATCGCGGTTCAAAATCGCGTGACATATCCCGCACGCGGGCTGCCCGAGAGGTGGCCGCAAGCGCGTGCCCCGGCCCCGGCCCCGGCCCTTGCCGTCGGATGTCCTCACGGCAAAGGCGATACTGCTAGCGCATGATCATGACGACAAACACCGATTCCGCTCTGGTTCTGTTCTCCGGTGGACAGGATTCGACCACCTGCCTCGCGTGGGCCCTCTCGCGCTATGCGCGCGTCGAGACGCTGGGTTTCGATTACGGCCAGCGTCACAGTGTCGAGCTGGAGTGCCGCACCGACGTGCTGGCCAAGCTGCGTGAGCGCTTCCCGCAGTGGGCGCCTCGCCTGGGCGACGACCACATGATCGACCTGTCGATCCTGGGTCAGATCAGCGAGACGTCGCTCACACGCGAGACCACGATTGCGATGGCGGCGAACAACCTGCCGAACACCTTCGTGCCGGGCCGGAATCTGCTGTTCCTGACGATTGGTGCGACCATTGCCTATCGGCGCGGTTTGCGAGTGCTGGTCGGCGGGATGTGTGAAACCGATTTTTCGGGCTATCCCGACTGTCGCGACGACACCATGAAGGCGCTCCAGGTCGCACTCAATCTGGGGATGGACCAGCGCTTCATCATCGAGACGCCGCTCATGTGGATCGACAAGGCCGACACGTGGCAGATGGCGCAGGATCTGGGCGGCAACCTGCTCGTCGAGACCGTGCGCGAAGACACGCACACGTGCTATCTGGGCGAGCGCAGCGTGCTGCATCCGTGGGGCTACGGTTGCGGCGAATGTCCGGCGTGCCAGTTGCGCCAGCGCGGCTACGAGCAGTGGCGCGCACGCAGTAACGATCAGGACCGCGGCGCGGTCTGATCCCTTCGACTATCGAGAGCATCATGACGTACGCAGTAAAGGAAATCTTCTACACCTTGCAGGGCGAGGGCGCGAACGCCGGCCGCCCTGCGGTGTTCTGCCGGTTCGCAGGGTGCAACCTGTGGACCGGTCGCGAAGAGGACCGTGCTGACGCCGTCTGCCAGTTCTGCGACACCGACTTTGTCGGCACCGACGGCGAGAACGGCGGCAAGTACCGCACGCCGGCCGATCTCGTCGCGCAGATCGTGGCGTTGTGGCCCGAGGGCGACCGGGCGCACCGGTTCGTCGTGTGCACCGGGGGCGAGCCGTTGCTTCAGCTCGATGCGCCGCTCATCGACGCGCTGCACGCCGAGGGCTTTCGCATCGCCGTGGAAACCAACGGCACACAGGTCGTCCCCGAGGGGATCGACTGGGTGTGCGTGAGCCCGAAGGCCGATGCGCCGATGATTGTCACGCGTGGCGATGAACTGAAGGTCGTGGTGCCGCAGGATCGTCAGCGTCTGGCCGATTACGAGGCGCTCGATTTCCAGCACTTCTATCTGCAACCGATGGACGGTCCGTTGCGCGACACCAATACGAAGCTGGCGATCGACTATTGCAAATCGCATCCGCGCTGGTCGCTGTCGATGCAGACACACAAATACCTGAATATTCCCTGAGCCGTTGCCGTGATTACGATTACCCGGAAACTCGAATTCGATGCGGGCCACCGCATTCCCGATCACCGCAGCCAGTGCCGCAACCTGCACGGGCATCGCTACGTGCTCGAGATCACGCTCGCGGGCGAAGTGAGCCGCGAGAGCGGTGCGTCGGATAACGGCATGGTGATGGACTTCGCCGACGTGAAGGCGCTCGCCAACGAGCACCTCGTGTCGGTGTGGGATCACGCGTTCCTCGTCTATGAGGGCGACACGGCCGTGCGCAGTTTCCTCGAGACGATGCCCGATCACAAGACGGTCGTCTTCGATCGCGTGCCGACCGTCGAGAATCTGGCGGCCGCTGCGTTCGACAAACTGAGCGGTGTCTTCGACACGCACTACGGTCGCGACCTGCGTCTGGTGCGTTTGCGTTTGTACGAGACGCCGAATTGCTGGTCGGAAGTGACGGCGTGAGATGTGGCGCATGTGCAGCGCATGCACCTGTGCGATTTGCGTTGGTGACGCAGAATTTGCTGGGATAATGCCCGCTGCGTAACGATTTCCAAACAATCGTCGTGATATCTCGGATCGTCGATGATGTCGTGACCGATAGTGTGAACCCGCCCGATAAGCTGTCTGGCGGGTTTTCTTGTTTTTGGAATCGTTATGAAAATAGGTTCAGGTTTAGCGCGTATCTTCACTCGGCAGGATCAATCGACGGTGCAGGTCACGAAGATGATCCGAGTGGATTCGATGGGACAGATATCCGGGGTATTCGACGCCTTTACCGGGGCGCGAAATTGCCCGAGCCCGGCAATGCCCGAGCGGGTGGTACCCAGTGCGCCGCGCGCCGACAGTCGCAATTTGGTGAGGGATTTCGTGAGCTATGAGGTGTCCAGTTCGGCCAATCATAGATTTCAGGGCCTGCCGCCGCCGCCGTATCCGGATGGAACCGGGTTCTCACGCGATATTCCTGGCAACGAGCCTCCGCCGCCCTATGCCACCGAATGCGACCGGGACTTGCGCTATTCGTTAGGTCAAGAGCCGCCCGTTGCCTATGAGCGATGGTCGACCGGGCCTGTCGAACTTGATTTGGCAGAGAAAGGGATGCCGAACACCCGGGTATAGGTCCAGCAAGCCCCGCGCCTGGGGCGGGCGCGGTGTCGTCTCCTGCCCGCGTGCGCGTCCCGTCGCGCTATGATGCGGCTGGCACAACGTAACCAACAGGAGACTCCATATATGAAGACGCTGCTGCGCGGCCTGCTGGCCGCATTCCTGCTCACGGCATTTGCTCTGCCTGCCACCTCGGCGTTCGCGCGCGACAAGGTCGTGTATCACATCAACGACGCCGAGCATCAGGCGCTCGCCGGTTTGCGCAACATCCGCAACCAGCTCGACACCGCGCCGGATACCGACATCGTGGTCGTCGCCCATTCGCAAGGGGTCGACTTCCTGATGGAAAACTATAAGGATGCGGTGACTGTCGGGCCGCTGATCTCGGCGCTGCACGCGCGCGGCGTCAAGTTCGAGGTGTGCGAGATTACGCTCAAGCAGCGCAATCTGAAGAAGGATCAGTTCGTGCTCGACGCCGATTTCACGCCTTCCGGCGTGGTCGAACTCACGCGCTTGCAGCAGAAGGGCTACGCGTACATCAAGCCGTAAGCCTGCCGTCTTCTGCGATATCGAACCCCGGCCATGCGCCGGGGTTTTTTATTGGAAGGGCGCCCGGCGCGTCTTTTTGGTTTGGCGCACAATAGGCGCAAGCCCGCCCCCTTGGAGGTTTGTCATGTCGCCGTCTTACGCCATGCGCCGGCTAGTTGCCGGTTTCGCTGCCACACTGGTGAGTGTTGCGTGCCAGCCGATCCCCTATGCGGTGGCTGCCGCACAGGCGCCGGCTCAGGCACTGACCGATCTGGCAGTGCACCATTACGAAGCGGGACAACAATCGCAGGCGCTCGACGAATTCCGCCGGGCGGCCGAACAGGGCAATCGTCTGGCGCAGTTCGATTACGCGATGATGCTGCTCAACGGCGAAGGCGGCACGTCGGATCCTGGCGGTGCGGTGCACTGGCTGGAGCGCGCCGCGAACGCGGGCATGACCCAGGCGCAATACGTCTACGGAAAGATGTTCGACGATGGTTACGTCGTCGACAAGTCGATTACCCAGGCCAATCTCTGGTACGAGAAGGCGGCGAAGCAGGGCCATGTGCAGGCGCAGGCGGCTATCGCCAACGAATACTTCATCGGACGCGGCGTGCCCAAGGACTACAAGGCCGCGTTCGGCTGGTACGAGAAGGCGGCGCGGGGTGGCGATCTGCCGTCGCAGTACATCGTGGCAAGCTACTACGAGCGCGGCTACGGTGTTGTCACGCCCGATCGCGAGCGGGCGCGTCTGTGGTACGAGAAAGCCGCCGCTCAGGGCGACGTGGCGGCGCAGGGCAAGATCGACGCGATGAATCGTGAGCGTGCCCCTGCCCCCGCCCAGACGCCGGCCCGTTAAGGGACTTCAGGCCGCGTGCAAAAACAAAAACGGCAGGGCGCGATGACCCTGCCGTCTTGTCGGCGCTGAGGTGTCAGCGCATCGTCAGCTCTGCATGAGCCGCTTCTCGCGCGCGACACTCATCAGAATGCCGACCCCGAGGCCGAGCGTCACCAGTGCGGTACCGCCGTAGCTCATGAACGGCAGCGGCACACCGACCACCGGCAGAATGCCGCTCACCATGCCCATGTTCACGAAGGCGTACGTGAAGAAGATCATCGTGACGGACCCGGCAAGCAGCCGCCCGAACAAGGTCGCGCCGGAGGCCGCAATCATCAGGCCGCGCGCCACCAGCAGCAGATACAGCACCAGCAGTACGCCTTCGCCGATCAGCCCGAACTCCTCCGCGAACACCGCGAAGATGAAGTCGGTGTGCTTTTCGGGGATGAACTCGAGGTGGGCCTGCGTACCTTTGAGCCAGCCTTTGCCCGTCGTACCGCCGGAGCCGATGGCGATGACCGACTGAATCGTGTGGAAGCCCTTGCCGAGCGGGTCCGTCGTCGGGTCGAGCAGCGTGCATACACGATGCTTCTGGTAATCGTGCAGAACGTGCCATTCGACGTCCGGCTGGCAGATCTTGTCTTCGAGCGCGAGGATCGTACCGATGCCGAGCACCCCGGCAATGAGCACCGGCAGAATGAGCTTCCACGACAGACCGGCCAGATAGATCACATAGAGGCCGGCGGCGGCCACGAGCAGGCCGGTGCCCAGGTCAGGCTGCTTGGCGATGAGGCCGACCGGCACGCCGAGCAGGGCCAGTGCGGCCAGATAATCGAACCAGCGAATGTTGCCTTCGCGCTTCTGGAAGTACCACGCGAGCATCAGCGGCATGGCGATCTTCATGATTTCCGACGGCTGGATCACCATGCCGACATTCAGCCAGCGCTTTGCGCCCTTCTTCGTCAGCCCGAACATCGCGACCGCAATGAGCAGCGCGACGCCGGCCGTGTAGAGCGGCACGGCGAACTTCATCAGTGTCTGCGTCGGCAGCATGGCCAGTACCCACATCAGCAGGAATGTGAGCACGATGTTGCGGATCTGGTCTTCAACGCGTCCGGGCACATCGATACTGGCGCTGTAGAGCGTGACCAGTCCCACGCACAACAGCAAGAAGACGATCAGCGCCAGCGGCTTGTCGAAGCCGACGAACAGGCGCTTGACCTGCTCTTTCCACGTATGTTTGTCGAGCGCCATCATGGCGTTCCTCCTTGCGCACCTTGCGCACGAATTGCGGCGCGATGGCGGGCCTCATCGGCGAC
>NZ_JAELTP010000636.1 GCF_016428915.1 Pandoraea sp. ASV26 | reverse complement strand
GGGCGAACTCTCGTCTCCTGCGCGCGTGGCAGTGGCTGTGTTTTCTTTTGTGGTGACGCCGATGGCTTTTGCTTTTCGGCATTTGGTGAAGGCATAGCAATAGGGGATGAGTCGAGCTGGCTGCTAAACTGGCGCGCTCTAGACGAGTCTCGCGGCGGCGTGTCGATCTTGACTGGCTCATCCTCTGTGATTTTCGGGGCGTACGGCGGGCTGAGATCCGTCGGAGTTTTCGAATCCGCAAATTCAGTTTCTGAACGAAGAGCAAGAATTTGCTCAGGGCTATATGGCTGTTAGCACAGTATATCAATACATCGTGAATTGTGCAGCATACTTCATTGTACGGCGCGGGTGAGCCTTATTTTCAGAGATATGTCCCAGTTCCTCCACGTTCCTCGCAACGTCTCGTAGCTGTCTC
>NZ_JAELTP010000635.1 GCF_016428915.1 Pandoraea sp. ASV26 | reverse complement strand
AGGTGATGGGGAAGAAAGAAAAAGAAAAATGGAGGTTAAGAAGGGAAGATCACAAGTAAAAGGAAGGAGTCATAGGGAGGTTGGCAGGACCTACGCATGTTAGTGAGGCAGGTGCACACGACATTCTCGGCCCCTCCACCGTCTACTAATGTACCTACCTTGGCGCAGGAGCTACGAGTAGAGGTACCACAAGCTACAGGCGGATTTACATTCTGGACAAAGTACCTAACTGCAGAGTCACGTCTTTTAGCTGCGGGAATAGTTGGGGACGATGGCTCGGAACTTGGCCGGAGATGGGTTCGTAGACCGGGACAGGTCGGAGGAAAAGAGGCACGAATAGTAGAAAAGTAATTGCATTGGACGGGCAAGGCCATTATGAGTAATAGTACATGAGAGGCTGCAGTTTATTACTAGG
>NZ_JAELTP010000634.1 GCF_016428915.1 Pandoraea sp. ASV26 | reverse complement strand
CCCCCCCCCCCCCCCCCCCCCCCCCCCCCCCCCCCCCCCCCCCCCCCCCCCCCCCCCTCTCTTACTCACCCCCCCACCACCTATATCTACACACCACACGGTTCGTCGGCAGCGTCAGATGTGTATACCACCCCCCCTCGGGACTCACCACCAACACTTTGTGCGGGGTGTTGCACTACGGATGCAGAAGCCGACGCCGACGCTGACGCCGACACCAAACTAGACCGAAATACTCGAGCAACGTGAAATTTTTCCCCAGCATCGCACGGAGCAGGAGGATAGGCGTTTCATCTGTATTCTTTGTTTTCTTGTTCTTTTTTCCCTATGCTGTTTTATTCCTTGGGTTAAAGTTTTGTTTTCTGGGATGAATTGCCGAGACATTCGGCCATCACATCTTCATTCCCCTGTCTGGCTA
>NZ_JAELTP010000633.1 GCF_016428915.1 Pandoraea sp. ASV26 | reverse complement strand
CGTGGGTTTTGTGAGTATCTCAGCTTCCTCTCCAGGCAATGCTCTCCGCAATTTTCTGCTTTGTATGCTAATCTTTTTCCAAACTAGGGAAATCTTGGCGGCGCCGTCTCGGGGTTCGTCTTTCGAAACAATGATAAGCCGCGATATCTGTCGGGGCATCTGACGTTAGTGGGCACGTTGAGCATGAGTACGATTTTCTGCATCATCATGACCACCTATCTCCGGCGCGAAAACTCGCGCAGAAATGCCGAGCATAAGCCAGTCTCCGAGTATACACATGAAGAGATGATGCAAGAAACTGACGACGGAGACTATGCGACCTTTTTCCGGTTTACAGTCTAAACGAGAATCGTTCTCCAAACATATTGATCTGAGGCACGCTTGCAGTTACGATGCGGGCGGGAGATGGTATGAAC
>NZ_JAELTP010000632.1 GCF_016428915.1 Pandoraea sp. ASV26 | reverse complement strand
CTGTTGGACGTTGACACAGCTGAGATCGCCTCCATCACTCGTCAAAGGCTATCTTCTGGAGTGATCAGTAGACCTCCTCTCTGCGTTTCCATGGAGAGAGTTGTAGTGCCGAGGACTGGTGGAAATAAGGCGAGATTGCAGTAGTTTTATCTCGGATTTGCGATCAGACTTTCTCTGGCGCACACTTGACTGCGCCAGGACAGAAGCTTGAAATCTCGTCGACCACGGGTCAGCCACAATACTTATCTCCACAGACATCACAGAAACAAACCTTGTTGATCCGAGTCATAAATAGCCATGAAGCAAGCTATTCGCTTCCGGGCAGCAGCTGCCGCTCGAATTCGGAGGAGGGGTACGAGATAAGGCATTTTATGTCATGCCGGTCTAGCTGTGCAAGTGAGCGTGCAATCCAATAC
>NZ_JAELTP010000631.1 GCF_016428915.1 Pandoraea sp. ASV26 | reverse complement strand
GCCAATGGAGGGACTCGGCATCGAAACTTGCCAAAAGGGAATCTTGAAAGGTTGTCCTGGGATGTCCTTAATCGGCTAACACGATGCACTGCGCAAACCTTGGCAGTTCAATCCATACAGGCTAGGACTGTCTGTGGATTTGAGACCTTCTGGGCACCAGTTGTCCAGAGATTTCGTTTTCTCCGAGACGTCATGCTGTGGCAGAACGTAACACTCAGGTGTTGCAAGTACGTCGAATGTACCGTAAGTATGCGACGACCACTTACTGATTTTGGAGGAGCAACAGGGATCAAAACGATATTTCTTTTGCGCTTTTTGACCAGTCACTTAACGTCAACGTCTGCTATCTTCGCCGTGAAGATTTAGCTTCGAAGAACAGCGCACAGGGGTCGCGCAATTTGGTTAGATCCCCATAA
>NZ_JAELTP010000630.1 GCF_016428915.1 Pandoraea sp. ASV26 | reverse complement strand
ACCTGCCCCACCAAATAAGCGAGAGCCTTGCAAGGTGTACCTAGATGTCACAACGAAAGACGCGCTCCCGCCTCGCGTCGTTTCGTGATGAAGCAGAACAACATTTCCGCAACCTGGAAACCCCCTTTTTTTGTGTGTGGTTGTTCTGTTTTGGTCAAAAATATATCCCATTGCTTTTGGATTGGTTCTACAGACTGCAACTGGATTCCGCATACAGTCAAATACCCCCTACGCCTTCAGCTTCTCTATCCCATGCCTACCTAGTGGTGTTGGCCCTCGCTCCCATACATATGGATTGCCAATGACGGGAGCAAACAACACCTTCTGACTCAGGACATCAATTTCCTCGGCCAATTAACAATTTTGGATCTTTAAGACGCTGTACGTCTTGTTCAAGACTTAAGCCGCTGCTGAAG
>NZ_JAELTP010000629.1 GCF_016428915.1 Pandoraea sp. ASV26 | reverse complement strand
AAGGAAGACAATCGCAGTGCTTGGCATCGCTTCTCCGTCTTATAATTAATAAGTAATCAAATTGGGCTCCACTTCGCCTCCCTCAGATCTGAAGCTTCACTTGCTCCATCATTTGGGGTTAAGGTTGGCTGGGGGTTGGGCGGGATCGCGATAAAATCTAAGTAAGCTGCGAGGCAAGTACGGTACCCGTTAGTAGCAATATGGTCAACTCAATAAAAATATATCACGACTAGAGCAAGATATTACAATACAATAATCTGGTAAATTTTTAGAATACTTACCCAATATTTTATAGTGCATGCGCAAGCGCTGATAATTATTTTCACTCCTGACTGTTGCAGGGTAGTCTGCAGTGGTACCTGGCCTGACCTTGGCTGTGCATGAAACATTGACGAGGATTTCCACTGAGCCTTGTAT
>NZ_JAELTP010000628.1 GCF_016428915.1 Pandoraea sp. ASV26 | reverse complement strand
CATTCATACCCATCATTGGGAATCCCATATTGTTTTGCATGGCCATCATCATTTGCATTTGATTGAAATCCCCTCCGCCCTGGAACATCGTGTTGTTTTGGAACCCGTTATTGTTTTGCATGTCTTCCATGTTGCCATTGCCATCGTCATTGCCCTGTTCTGCTGCCTCTTCCGCGACCTCTTCAATTTCCACGGGCGGATCTTGTCGCCTCGTGGTTATGATGACATCGTCATCATCGTCTGATTCTTCTTGCTCGTCAGCATTCGCTGTTGGTCCATTAGGCGCAGCGCCGACTTCTTGTCCGTTCACAGGTTCGGTATTGGCGTCAAACGAGTCCTAGGGCGGGCGCATTAGCAAAGTCCACATTCGAGGTAAAAAGGCGCTAAATGCATACCTTGTTCGCATCATCATCATGC
>NZ_JAELTP010000064.1 GCF_016428915.1 Pandoraea sp. ASV26 | reverse complement strand
GCCGAACAGGCCACGGTCGTCGCCCGCCGAGCAGTACGCGAAGTCGCGCACGCTGGCGTTGGCGGCATTGGCCGCAGTGGTGGCCGTCGAGTCGACGACAACGGTGAAATCGGCGTCGCTCTCGACCAGATCGCGCACGATGTAGCTGCGGAAGAGCAGGTCGCCGTAGGAGATGACCGTGTCGTGCGTGAAGGCATTGGCCACGCACGCGAGCGAAGCGAGTTCACCGGTTTCGGCGTGACGCTCGTTGACGGCGAGCGTGATGCCCGCCGTGTCGATCGCGTCGGCGCGATAGCCGCCCACGACCGTGATGTCGTTCACGTTCTGCTTCTTGAAGCCATCGACCAGCCAGCGCAGCAGCGGCTTGCCCGCAACAGGCAGCATCACCTTCGGACGGTCGGTCGTCACGCTCTCGAGATTCTTGCCACGGCTGGCGGCCAGCACGATGGCCGAGCGCGGCGCGTTCGCGGCAGACAGGTAACGGTCTTCGGCTTCCGTGTATTCGTCGGCGTCCTGCAAACGGAAGATCTCGTCGACGGTCGCAATGCGGTCTTCGACGTTGATCAGCGTTTCGCTGCGGTGGATCTCGGCAGCGACCGCCTGCATGGCCGACGTGGCCGAGCGAATCAGGTGGTTCGCCCAGATCACGACGCTGATGCCCGCTTCGCGGAACACATCGGTCGGCGTGCTGTAGTACTTGGTCGGCACGATCACCAGCGGGCAGCGGTTATCCCACTCGCGGGCAAACTGCACGATTTCGTCGGCACGCTTGAGTTTGCTGTGAATCAGGATCGCGTCGGCGCCGGCCTGACGATAGGCTTCCGCGCGGCGCAGGGCTTCTTCCATGCCCCAGCCGGCGATCAGCGCTTCGACACGCGCGACGATCGAGAAATCGTCGTCCGCCTGCGAATCCTTGCCGGCCTTGATCTTGCCGCAGAATTCGTCGATGTCCGCGAGCGGCTGGCGTTCGCCGCCGATGAAGCTGTTGGTCTTCGGGAAGACCTTGTCTTCGATACACACGCCGGCCACGCCGCGTTGCTCGAGCTTGCGCACGAGGCGGCGCATGTTGTTGAAGTTGCCGTAGCCGGTGTCGCCGTCGAGCAGGATCGGCAGATTGCTGGCGTCGGCCATGAACTCGAGGTTGTCGACAACTTGCGTCCAACTGGCTTCGTTGTTGTCGCGCACGCCGAACTGCGCCGAAATGGCGAGGCCCGACGCCCAGATGCCCTTGAAGCCCGCTTCGCGCACGATACGTGCGGACAGGCCGTTGTGGGCTTCCATCAGGAATTCGAGTTGATTGCTGCGCAGCATGGCGCGCAGTTGCGCCGCGCGCGTGGCGGTCGGCGGGAGGGTGAATGCGTCGGGAGCGTTCATTCTGACACCATCGTGAGCGGTTCGAGTTGCGGCAGCACCTGGTCGGCGGCGCGCTTCACATCTTCAGGGTAGTCGATTTCGATCCACGGGAAACCCGTGACATCGGCGGTTTCGAATTGCGCACCGCGCTCGAGCAGCAGATCGCGCACGGCTTCTTCGTGCGGCATCTTGGCGCGGCCCGATTCGACGTAATCACGCACGATTTCCGCCAGACGCGTGGCCGTCGCTTCGTTGAAACGGAAGAAGCCGACCGATTCGCCCACGGTGTCGTATTCGAGGCCCACCATGACCTGCTTGCGCAACTCGACCGGTACGCCGTTGCGCAGGCACAGCTTGACCGGCTCGTCGCCCACTTCGAAGTCGCGGTCGATCAGCAGACGGTTGGCCGTCTCGCCCGCGACCAGGGCGTTGAAGATGCGTTGGTCGTAGAGCACATCCGCATCCATGACAAGCACATCGCCGCCCGCGGTCATGGCGTCGGCGGCCGTGTGCAGCGTCAACACGCTGCCCAGATGGAAGTCCGGGTTGAGGCGGATCTGCGGACGCGGCGTCCAGTCCAGACGGTCGAGGGCTTCGCTCACTTGCTCGTGATGGAAGCCGAGCGCGAGCACGACGTCGGTAATGCCCGCCGCTGAGAGCATGCGCAGATGGCGCTCGAGCAGCGACATGCCGTCGAACGGGAGCAGGCACTTGGGCGACTGCTTGTCTTCGGGCTGAAGCAAACGCAGGCCCATGCCTGCTGCGAGAATGATGGCCCGCATGATGGATATCCTTCTTTAGAGCGGTGCAGTATCCGTGGAGGCCGGCAGCGGCACGCTTTGTTGCGCGGCACGCTGGCGGCGCCAGCCACGTTCGGAGAAATGCAGATAGACGAGGCCCGGCACGCCGAGCAGCAACTCGCGCGTACGCTTGGCCAGCGAGAGGGCGAGCGCGGCATCGGGCGTCAGACCCACGAGCGGGGCGAGCAGCAGATAACCGCCTTCCTGCACGCCGAGCGAACCCGGCACGAAGAACGCGGCGCCGCGAATCGCCTGCCCGAGACTTTCGAGCAGCATGGCATCCACCCAGCTTACCGGGTGGCCGATGAATTGCAGAATCAACCAGACCTCGACCGTGCCGACGATCCAGCCGATCAGGCTGAGAACAAAGCTGGCGAGCACCTGGTGGCGCTGGCCGTACATGCGTTGCACGATCTCGTCGACGGCGTCGGCGCGCTCAAGCAGCGACGACCAGTCGCGCTTCGACGACATCTTCGAGAGCATGCGGAACGCCCAGCCGAAGATGCCTCGCCGTTGCGCCACGTAGAACGCATAGAGCAGGGCGGAGATGAGCGCGGTGGCGAGCAGCATCGGCAGCCACAGGCTGTCGTTGGCGTGGTGCGTTGCGCTGATACCGAAGACGGTCAAGCCCAGCAGCGCAAAAACGATCTGCGCCACGGCTTGCAACGTCGTGCTCACGGTGATGGCCGCCGCGGCTTCGCGACCGGCCAGCCCGCGTTGTTTCATCTGACGCACCATCGCGATCGGCCCGCCGATCTGACCGGCCGGCAGCAGGCTGTTGACCGACTCGCCGACCCAGCGCGTGAGCGTGGCGCGGCGCAGCGAGCAGGATTTCGCCACCAGCACCTGAATGGCGGCGGCATCGAGCACCAGCGGCACGAGGTGGAAGGCGGCAATGGGCAACAGTCCCCAGCCGGCAACCGCCAGCGTGGACATCACCGATCCCGCACCCTGCCAGATCAGCAGGGCGACGAAAAGGGCGAAACCAAGGGTGAGAGAGACGATGGCAGTCCGGTTCATTTAGCGTTTCGTCCGTCCCAATACCTGACGAAACACTTGCCGGAAACCGAAGTAGGCGATGGCGTCTTTCATGTTCGAGATAAAGCGCTGCCACGTGCCCATACGCGGGTCGGTCACGTACTCGAACGTGAGCGAGATTCGCTCCTCGTTGTCGCCGAGCGGCGTGATCCGGTGGTGCAGTTTGTCCCCGTCGAAGAACACCAGCGCTCCGGGCGGATACGCCACGGCGCCATCGACTTGCGGCACGCCGGGATTGCGGGTGTGCAGTCGGTATTCGAGCTTGCAGCTCGATTGGTCCACCACGCCAAGCAGCAGCGTGTAGCGGCGGCCCTTGTAGTAGGACGTGTCATAGTGCCAGCCGATGTGATCGCCCGGACGCGTGTAGTAATACAGCGCGTACGCGTGCGGATCGTCCTGCGGCGACGGCAGCAGCTTTTCGCCGGCCAGACGCTCCAGGAAGCCTATCAGGGCAGGCGAGCGGTACAACTCGGCCACGTACGGGGCAAGCTCGTCAAGCGTGTGGCGGCTCACGCTGCCGCCCTGCTTGTGACCGGGAAGGTAATTGCGGTTCACGTTCGGCGTTACCGAGCGGGCCGCGGCGATCAGCTGTTCCGTGACCGTTTGGGGCAGGAACTGCTCAAGATAGATGAACGCGTCCTGCGATTTGAATTCGCGGGTGACGGCATCGAAGTCGATGGCGTTTAGCGCGCGTTCGATTTCGGCGTCTGCCGCGAACGCCGCAGGCGCCGCCGGCTCGACCGGGGCCGTGGCAGCGGCTGCGGACGTCGACTCGCTGGCCTTGACTGGCAGCGGGCGGCGCATCACACGCACGTAATCGGCGATCACGAGCAAAGCGAAGAGCGGTGCACCGATGGCGGCCGCGATCAGGAAGCCGCGCGTGCCATCGAACAGCGTGACGAGCGGCATCAGATACAGCACGTCTTCCGTCTCGAAACCACCGACGGATGCCTGCTTCGTGCCGGCCTTGCCGACACGATCTTCAATGCGCATGCGCAGGAAGAAGATCAGGGCCACGGCAATCCCGGCAATCCAGCCGAGCGCCGATGCCGACAGCGGCACCGGCAGCGGGTAGTGATCCGGGGCGAGCGCGGCGACCCCCATGCCGATGCCGCCGAACAGCAGCACGGTCACAAAGGCATCCGAGGCGAGATCGTAGAGGTGGCCGATGCGGCTCGTCTTGCCGCTGATACGCGCCAGTTCCCCATCGGTGTGATCGATGAAGTTCGACAGTACGAGCAGCACAGCGCCCAGATTGGCCATCGCATAGCCACCGCGCGCAAATGCCCAGGCGCAGGCCAGCCCGACGATCAGACGAAGCGTCGTGAGGTGGTTCGGGCTCACTCGCGTATTGATGAGCGGAGTGACCAGCCAGCGCGCAAGCCGCGCATCGTATTGGCGCGGGCGCGGCGGCACTGGACGTGCCGTTTTGTTCGTAACCGGCGCAGCAGCAGGCGCCGAAATGCTTCTCGGTATCGTTTCCATGAGGGGGGAATATATACCCATAAGGCGGTAATGTGCAGTGCACTCAAAACACGTGTACCTACCGCGACAACCCTGGTGATTAGGGACGTTGACGCGCGACGATTCCCGTTGCGCGGGCTTGTTGAACGTTCCGGAGGTCTCGCTAAATACGTTTTTACTACCCTAGGTTATAAGCGCACAGAATTCGCGATTATATTCCGCAATAGTCCATTTCGCTTTGGCGCCCCCCAGAGTCGTTTTGACGCACCGGGCGTCGCCTGCACCATCCCCTGATGCCCGGTTTGGCTGGAAAAACGAGGCATGGTCGGGATAGCGGTGTTGCGGCGATGCGCGGATAATGGCGGTCCCGTTTGTCCTTTTTTGCGGTGTTATCCGACCGCACACCTCCCCATGTCCCAAACGATTGCCATTCTTACCGGTGCCTCCCGTGGCCTCGGCGCGGCGCTTGCGCGCGGTCTACTCGCCCCCGGCACCCGTCTCGTGACGCTGGCACGCCGCACGGACGATGAACTCGCGGCCCTGGCGAGCGCTCAGGGCGTCGAACTTGAGCAAATCCCCATCGATCTGGCCGATACGCAGGCAACGGCGCAGGTCGCCGAGCGTATCTTCGCCGCACTGCCGCGTGACGCCGGCCGCTATCTGCTGATCAACAACGCGGGCACCGTCAATCCGGTCGCCAATGCCTCGGCGCTGACGGAGCCGGCCGCCATCGGCGCGGCGTTCGCGCTGAACGTGACGTCCGTCATGCTGCTCACGGCGCGTTTTCTCACTGCCACGCAAGGATTGAGCGCCAAACGGCAGATTGTGAACATCTCCTCGGGCGCCGGCCGTAATCCGAACGCTGGCTGGGCAGTCTACTGCTCGACCAAGGCGGCGTTGGACATGTACACGCGAGTGGTCAACACCGAATATCGCGAGCACGGCGTGCAGGCCGTTTCGCTGGCGCCGGGCGTCGTCGATACCGGCATGCAGGAGACGATTCGCAGCAGCAGCGTGGAAAGTTTCCCGGCGCTGGCACGTTTTCAGGAACTCAAGGCGAGCGGCAAGCTCTCGTCGCCGGAAGATGTGGCCCGCCGCATTCTGGCGCTGACCGAGCGTGACGATTTTGGTCAGACCGAGATCGACGACATCCGTAACTACGCCTGATCCGGGGTGGCGACTGCCCCACGCCCCCACGCCCGCTCGTTGTGCCGCAGCGAGCGTGACTCACGAGAAAAAGCGCCAGCCAGCGACTTGCCGGCCGGCGCCGTCGTGTTGCGGCAGACGTCGGCGAGACGTGCTGCTTACTGCTCGGTGCTGGTGATGAACACGCTGCCGTTGCGTTCCGGTGCGTAGAGAATCAGCGTTGGCGTGTGAATATCGAAGGCGCGTTCACACGCTTCCCCATACGAATCGAACTGCACGGCCCAGGCACCGTTGCGCACATAGCAGTGCGTGATGGTGTCGGTGCGCCGGTCAAACTCCTGACCGAGAAACACGCCCTGCGTGTAGCACCAGACGACGAAGCCGTGAAAGTCAGCCTGCTCCGGTGCGCGAAACACGCGCCAGCGGGCATCGTCCCGCCCCGCCTGGCGCGCCGTCGCGCCAGCTGCCCAACGCTCGAAGCCGTCGTGCCGTTTGCGTTGCTCCATGTCGTCGTACCCCCTTGGGTGAACCGCCCTCCGGGTGCCGAGATTCGACATCCCCGGGCGCGTTTTCATAGTCGGAACTTGTTCCCGGCATTTCTATCAGGCAATTCCGAAATACGGCAGGGAATTTCTCCAAAGGGGGAGACACGGACGCGATCAATCGTAGTGAATCGCCAGCCAGACGGTGGTTTCGCCCGGCGTTGTCCATTCGACGCGATGACGTCGGTGCGCGGCAATCGTGAGCGCGTCACCCGGGCGCAGCACGAGCGTCTGACCGGGCGTGTCGGCAAACGCCAGCCCCGCACTCCCGGCGAGCACCACCACCCACTCGTGCTGCGCCTGGTCGTACCAGAAGCCGGCAGGCGAGGCCTGTCCGGTCGAGACGATACGCTCGACGCGTATCCCCGGGCGGGCAAGCAGCGTGTCGAATTGCTCGGCCGCCTTCGGATCGGGCTGGGAGGGCAGGCCGGCAAACAGGTTCGTGTCGGGCAGCAGGGGCGTATCCATACGTATTAAGCGTTCTTTCTACAGCGGGGGATAGCAAGCATACACGTGCTGGCTCGCGCTCAATCGTCCAGATTCTCGTGCACGGCGGCGTCGCCGCGTCGCCAGTAGGCCGCCGCCTTCACCCATTTCGGATTGAGTCCGCAGGTCTCGACGAGATGACGGCGCACGGCTTTCGCGACGCCGGCTTCGGCTGCGACCCACGCATGGATGTCACCGGCGGGCAGCGTGGCGACCCGAAGGGCGTCGATCAATGCCGTGCTCTCGCCAGCGGGTGCGCCTTCACGGTAGATCCACTCCACCACGACATCGGCCTCGCTCGTGAAGCGCAGGCGGTCGGCCGGGCTGTCGACTTCCGCGAACACGAATACCAGGGCATTTGCGGGCAGTTCGGCCAGCCGCCGCGAAATCGCGGGCAGCGCCGTATCGTCGCCGATGAGCACGTAGCCGTCGAAGTTCATGGGGATGACGAACGAGCCGCGCGGGCCGCCCACGCCGAGGCGATCACCCGGTTTGGCCGAGCGTGCCCATTGCGTGGCCGGGCCGGATTCATGCATGGCGAAATCGATCACGAGCGTCTTCGACGCCGCATCGTGCCGGCGCGGCGTGTAGTCGCGCATCAGTCGCGGTGCATCGCCGGGCGCGGGTTTGGACACGCCTTGCGCACCGATCTGCGGCAGTGTCAGTTCGCCGGTCTCGGGGTTGGGGAAGAACAGTTTGACGTGGTCGTCGAAGCCGGGGCTGTGGAAGCCCTCGAGGTCGTCGCCCCCCAGCGTGACGCGCAGCATATGCGGCGTGAGCGGCTCGACGCTGCGCACTTCCAGCAAGCGCATGCGAAGCTCGTGGCGCACACGTTGCGGTGTGCGATCGGGGGTGACGGTCAGTGCGGCATTGTCTTGCATCAGAGTCGCTCCAGTTGTTGTGCGGCCGCGTCGAGAATCGCGGCGAATGCGTTGGCCTGCTCGGTCGTGAGCGGCTCGGCGCCCAGACGCAAATGCACGGCGTATTTGAAGTTGTGCAGCGCGCGCATGACCTGCGGCGGCATCTCTTCCGAACGCTCGCGGCGCGTTGCAAGCCGCGCGAGCAGTTCCGTGACCGAATCTTCGTTCTCAGTCAGATACTCGCGGCCGGTGTCGGTAATTTCGTAAGACTTGCGCTGGCTGTCGACTGCGCTTTCCTGAACACGGAGGTAGCCCATTTCTTCGAGCAGCGTGAGCGTCGGGTAGACCACGCCCGGGCTGGGGCTATAGGTCCCGTTCACACTTTCTTCAATGGCTTTGATGAGTTCGTAACCGTGCCGCGGTTGTTGTGCGATCAGATGCAGCAGCACGAGTCGCAAGCCGCCGTGGCTGAACAGACGGCCGCCACCGCGTCCGCCTCGGCCACCGCGTTCGCCACGCTCACCGCGGACGTCCTCGCCGCGACCGAAACGGCCGTCTCCATAGCCTTCGCCACCGCCGCGCCGTCCATGGCGCGCACCGCGCCGTTCGTCGCCCATATCCATTTTGTCCAGGTCCAATGGGCCTCTGCCCATGAAATCGCCACGTGATCCACGCATGATGCGCCGCCTTATTGATGTAGTTAAGACATGTTTACGATATATCTAAATTGAGTCGAAAGCAAAATTATTTGTGTGAAGACCTTGGTGAAAGTAGGGGGAATGCCCGTGGAATGGGCGAGATAGGGGGATGAGGACAGGCTGTGGGTGACACAAAAACTATATCGAAATGTGCATTTCGATAGGTTGACGCCGCCTCTGAGGCGATCGGACGGAATCTGCGCAAGAATGCGCGGCTTCTGGCGTCATGCGCGTCATGCACGCCATGCCCAACGTGGCGCAACGCTTCAATTTGCCCAAGCCGCGACGGAGATCAGAAAGTCCCAGCCCCGGGATCTCGACGAGCTCGCGCAACGCTTCAACGACTATCGCGTGTTTTACGACTTATCTTCGGACGCGGCGCTCGCGAAGCGATACGTGGCCAATCGGATGTCAGCGTAACGAGGTTTCTACACGTACAACCTGACCGTCAAGTCACCGAGTCGCCAAGTCGACGACTGGCCGAGCGGCGCAGGGCTGCCGCAGTGCCGCTATGCGCGCAACGTGTGCGAAGCGCTCGCGGCCCTCACTCCATCTTCGGCAGATCGGTCTCGAGCCATTTGCGATATCGCTTGTTCAACTCGCCGTTGGCCGTATTGCGTGTGACGAAGTCGTTGACCGCTGCCAGCAGCTCGGGCTGATTGGGACGCATCGCGATGCCCATCGCCTGTTGCAGCAGATTGAACTTGGGCTCGAACTGGCCCGGTGCGCGTTGACGAATCGCATTCGCGACCGTCACCGAGCAGCCGATGGCGTCGACCTGCCCGGTGAGCAGTGCCTGCATGGCGGAAGCGTCGTCGTCGAAACGGCGAATCTCGGTGCCTTCGGGCGCGGTCTTCGTGATGGCCATGTCCTGCGTGCTCGCGCGTGCGACGCTCACGCGTACGCCTTTCAGATCGGCGGCGGACTTGATGGGGGCGCCCGTCTTGCCGAGCAGCAGAATGGTCGCGGCGGCGTACGGCTTGGAGAACTGGACCTGCCTGGCGCGCTCCGGCGTGATGGCGAGCGATGCCACGAGCACATCCACCTTGCCGCTGAGCAGATACGGAATCCGGTTCGGCCCCGTGACCGGCACGATATTGACCTTCACCCCCAGATCCTTGGCCAGCAGTTTGGCGACGTCAGCGTCGTAGCCGTCGGGCTGCGCTTGAGCATTCGTCATGCCATAGGGCGGGAAGTCGATGAGCATGCCAACGTTGATCGTGCCTTTCTTCTTGATGTCGGCAACGGTTTGCGCGTGAGCGGGGGTGGAGAACAGCGAGAGGGTGCTGGTGAGCAGGCCCCCGAGTGTGCCGCCGAGCGATCCGATGAACGCGGCCGGCATGGCGGCAACGCCGAGCGTGGAGAGAAAGCCTCGACGGGAATGCATGTCCACCGTGCCCGGCGCGGTTCGCCGACTGGCCGGATGCAATGACGCGTGTTGAACTTGCGCAGGGTGACGCGATAACTTGCGAGTCATGCTGAGTCTCCTGAGTTCGCGAAGACGTCGCCGGAAAACGCTGGCCCGTGGTGCAAGGCATGCTTCCCACGGCTGACTGGCGGCAGTCCCCGAGCGATGGTAGCGGGCGGCAGAAGACGCGTCCACTCCGCACAAACCCCAGCGAAAACCCTGCGTTTTTCATCGAGCCGGGTCCCGTCGCCAAGTGATGAGGATGACGAAATCAGTCTTTCCCGGGGCAGGGGCGAGGAGAAAACGAGGGCGAAAAAAAACGGTGCCGGAAACCGGCACCGTCTTCAGGCCTTGCCTGCCAGGTCTTTGCAATTCACGCTGCCCTTGAAGCTGCGGCGGCGCAATGGCAAAAACTTACTGGGCAGCGTCCTTGACCTTCTTCAGCGGGCGAACCTTCACGCGCACCGAAGCCGGCTTGGCCGGGAACCAACGCTCTTGACCCGTGAACGGATCCTTGCCGAAACGCTTCGCCTTGGCGGCGATCTGTTGCGACGTGACCTTGAACAGGCCATGCAGCGTGAATTCGCCAGCACCCTTCTTGTGCAGCGAGCCGATGATGGTGTTCTCGAGCGCGGCCAGCACTGCCTTCACTTCCTTCACGGCGACAGCCGATTGTTCGGCGAGGTGCGCTGCGAGCTGGGTCTTGTTGAGCGCTTCCTTGATCGGCGAAACCTTGCCGTTGGCGGCTGCCTTCGGAGCGGCCTTCGTGGCTGCCTTGGGAGCGGCCTTCGGGGCTGCCTTTTTCGCTACCGGAGCCTTCTTAGCTGCCGGAGCTTTTTTCGCCACAGGGGCCTTCTTTGCTGCTGCTTTCTTTGCCGTTGCCATATCGATCCAATCGATGAGAATAAGAAAGTGCCGTCGGAGAACGGCCACCCGAATGATACGTCTTGCTGCGCCGACGATTCTACCTAAGAAATCGCCTTGTGAGAGTAGTGCGCGAATTATGTTGCGTGCTTGCCGCACAAGGCTGAGCGCCGATCGCACAGCATTTCGATTCGTTTCGTTCGCAACGCGACGCTTCGTCCTCGCGATCATCCATTTTCAGCGTAATTTTTTCGCGACTTTCGCTGCATTTTTTTACGCCATTTTTGTGCGCGTGCGATACGTCACCGTTGATCGCGATCGCGCCAAACCCCTTAGAAACGCTGCATTTCGCACGTTTCGCAGCGGCCATCGCTGTTGCACCAGGCGTCGGTGAGCGTGGTGCCGTCGGCGCCAAACGTGATGTCGTGCTTCGCGCCATAGCTGCCCGCGAGTTGCAGACGATCCCCTGCAAGCGTGCCCTGTACGGTGGTGTGACTGTTCGGCTCGACGTCGTCGACACTGCCGGTGACTTGCGCGCCATTGAGCGCGAGCGCCATCAGTCGCGTCATCGGTGAGCCCCACAAACCCCACCATGGCGGCGCATTCGTGCACAGACCACGCCAGCGTCCCGACGGGTTCACCACACGCGTCGGTGTCGGCGCGCTGGCTTGCACGGCAGCGCCCGGGGCAATCGGTGGCGTGACGATAGTGCTGCCGGCAGGGGGCGGCGCATTGATGGCCGTCACATCGCGTGCGACTTCGGGCGAGCCGGCGCTCGTGGTGTTCACCGCGTTCAGCCCGGCCGTGTCACCGATGCTGCTCGGCAGCGGTGCGACGGGCTGCGGTGCCGTGGCTGCGGTGGCCGTAGTGGCGGGCGGCGCGTAGGTGTTGGCGTTGTCGGCCTGCACTGGCATGGCGGCGGGGGCTGCGCTGAAGGTGCCGGGAGCCCCGTCGACGCGTGCCATGTTGGCGGGCAGGCCATCGTTCGGCACCGGTGCCGAGGCGGCCGCGCACACGTGACACGACATGTGCGAGAGGCTGTTGCGCGTGAGCGGACGTGCGCCGTAGAGACGTTGTCCGCCCTGCGCGCCGTCGCGAAGAATCGTGACGTAAGGCGTGTCGTCGATCCGATAGTCGACCTTGGCGCACGAGGGCGCGTCGGTCTGGAGCATGACGTCGGCAGAAAAAGCGCCGTTGTTCGCACGTATCGGAAGCACCGACACGGAGACGGAACAGTCGGCAATGATCTGCGCGCAGTTACACGCGGTGACCGGTGCGGGCAACGTGCCGCCCGATTGCGCTTGCGCGTGCCCGGCGAGGCCGAGCATGCCTGCGACGAGCCATCCCGTCGCAACCCTCAAAGAACTGAAACCCCGCATGATGTTTCCCCGGATGTGGCGGCATATTCTATGCTGCGGATAGTCGATCAAAAGACGTCGGCTGACAAGCGCCGACAACAGCGAAAAACAAGGGAAATGGGAAGCTCAACGGCGGATCGCGTGCCATTGCAGCGTTACGCAATTATGAGATTCCGCCCGTATCCCGATATCGATAGCGCGTTCTACACTGACGAGTATTGGCCCCCCATTCAACGAGCCAATGCCCGTTGGCTTCTGGAGACATGCATGCTTGTCGATCGCACGAATGCCCCCGGCCGTACTGATTTGCCCTTTCCCAACGACGCTCCGATGTCCCCATTGCCTTCTGCGAATCGCGTGCTTGCGATGCTCGCGGCGCTCTTCTTCGCAATGGGGCTCATTACGTCGCTGAACGATATTCTGGTGCCTCACTTCAAGGCCGCGTTCGATCTGACCTATCGCGATGCGGCGCTCATTCAATCCAGTTTCTTCGCCGCGTATTTCGTGGTGTCTTACCCGGCGGGGCAATACACCGCACGCGTCGGCTATCGCCGTGCGCTGGCGAGTTCCTTATGGCTCGCCGGACTGGGGTGCGCGCTGTTTTTCCCGGCGGCAGCGCTCACGTCCTACCCCTGTTTTCTTGCCGCCCTCTTCGTGCTGGCGAGCGGCATCACCTTGCTGCAAGTGGCGGTGAACGCCTACGTCGAGACATTGGGCTCGCGCGGTGCTGCCGCAAGCCGCCTAACGCTCGTGCAAGCGTTCAACTCGCTGGGCACGACCGTCGGGCCGCCGCTCGCGGCCCTCTGGATCCTCGCGCCGCAGGCCGCGAGCGCAACCGGGCATGCCGTAGACAGCGTGCGAGGTCCGTATGGCCTGATTGCTGCGGTACTCGCCATCGGCGGTGTGGTGCTCTGGCGGTTGACGCTGCCTGAACAACGCGCCAGTCACGCGTCGCCCCCGGGCTTGCTCGGCAACGTCCGCAGCTTGCTGGCGCACCGTCCATTGCGTTACGGCATCGTGGCGCTATTTCTTTATGTCGGTGCGGAAGTCAGTATCGGCAGCTTCCTGATCGTCTACCTGACGCAAACCGGCACGGGCATCGTCGACCACGCGCATGCGAGCCGTTATCTGGCGTTGTATTGGGGCGGGGCGATGGTGGGAAGATTCGCGGGGGCGTGGCTGCTGCGCAAGGTATCGCCGGGGCGGATGTTGAGTCTGTGCGCGATCTACAACCTGGCGCTGATTCTCGCGTCGCTGGCGTTGCCCGCGTCGTGCTCGATGTGGTTATTGCTGGCTTGCGGGCTTGGCAACGCGATCATGTTCCCGACGATTTTCTCGCTCTCGGTTGGCGGACTGGGGGCGCGCGTGAGCGAGGGCGGCGGGTTGATCTGCATGGCGATCGTGGGCGGCGCTGTGTTGCCGTACTTGCAGGGCGCGCTGGCGGATAGCGTGGGGATCGTGCTCTCGTTTCTCGTGCCGGCGCTGGCTTACGGCTACATCGCGGGGTTCGGCGCATGGTGTGCGCGCACCATGCCCGAATCTGAGTCTGGCACCGACCACGACGCCGGTGAGAATGCGCTCGCGCAGGCGGATGTGCGCAACCGGTGAGAGAGTCGGTGAGAGAGTGGGTGTGAGAGGCGGGCCATCAGCCCGGCTTGCCAAACGTGTAACGTCCGAAGATGAACAGCACGTTGCCGTAGCCTTTGCCGCCAGGAATGTAAGTGGTCGCTACCGCTGCGCGCCCGACACCGATTTCGGCGATGGGCAGCGCAGCGGGGAAGGGCACGCCGCGCAGCGTGTCGGAGCGCGACATCAGAAAGGCGGTGTAGCCGAGGCCGAACCGCACCGGGCCGGCGTTTGCCATGTTCCAGATCCGTCCGTAGCCCACCATCGGCGACCAGTCGTTATGCGAATCCTTGAACGCCATGGCGTACAGCATGCGTGAGCCGTTCTTGCCATCGGAGAGCACACGTCCGTAGCCGAGACCCCACGGGTTTTCGTTGTACTGGGCGATCTTTTCCCTTGGGTAGGCGAAGCGCAGGTGATGGGTATGGAGCGGCACATAAAGGTCGCTTGCGCCTTGCGTTGCCACGTCGCGCAGTTCATCGACGATGGCGCCGGTCCAGGTGGAGATGCCGCCTGAGGCTGGGGCATCGTTGGCCCGCGCCGCGAGTGGCGGCAGGAATAGCAATGCGGCGCCGAATGCGGCGAGCAAGCGGCTGCGAAGGTGTTGCGAAATCCAGCAGTGGGAGGCAAGCGGTGCGAGTCGAATCGATAGCGCGAGCCGCCCGGTGAATTGGGGGTTCGTAGGCATGGTTGAGTGCGTCGTGTTGCGAGAAAGGTGTCGACCGCGAGTGTCGACATCGTGTGAGTGAATCGGGCGTAGCGGTCATGGGCGATATCACCGCTGCGTCATGTGATGTGATCGGTGCTCGGTACTCAGGTCTCTTGACCGCACGCTAATCGCAAAAGTTCGAAGTGCCACCAGTTTGGGCAAATGCCCATTGCCGACGCAGCGATTGACCGAACCTGCTGCGCGGCAAAGATGTGCTTTCGCGTCAATGAGATAGCGCGGATATCGACGTGTTATGCACCGGGTTGTGAACATTTTCTGTGGATAACACCGAGACGTGCGCGGCCGGGCGCGTGCGCATCACCTCGTGCGGAGACTGACCCTCTTGAGGGGCGATGCGGGCGCAGCAAATACGCGCCGGATTTTTTCTCTGTCCGATCAACGGCTTGAGTCGTCTATCCGCGAGTTGTCCACTGGCTTGCAAACAGATTCTGTGGATAACCCTGTCATGGGGAAACCCGCGCCACGCCTCGTTTTGCAGCACATGGCACAACTTTCGTGCTCGGCCAATCTTCCCTGTCGAATCAGTCACTTGTCATGCTTTTCCGCAAGTTATCAACGGGCTTGTGAACAAAAAGTGTGGATAAGCCACGACTTTTGTTAATCTCAATATGTAAGATCAATGTTTACATATTGACATTTAAGTTGTCGCGGAATTACGATGCGCCTCATACCGGTGGACGCACATGTTCAGGAGACGACAGTGACGGAACGACGCAAACAGAAAGTGGCGATCATTGGCTCGGGCAATATCGGCACCGACCTGATGATCAAGGTGATGCGCAACAGCGAGCATCTGGAAATGGGCGCGATGGTCGGTATCGATCCGGCCTCGGATGGTTTGGCGCGTGCGCAGCGCCTGGGCGTGCCGGTCACGGCTGGGGGCATCGACGGCCTGCTGGCGATGCCGGAGTTCGAAGACATTCGCATCGCATTCGATGCCACGTCGGCGAAGGCGCATGCGCATCACAACGCGCTGTTGCAAGCGCGCGGCGTGCAGGTAATCGATCTGACGCCGGCGGCCATCGGCCCGTACGTGATTCCGTCGATCAATCTCGACGCGCATCTGGATGCGCGCAACATCAACATGGTGACGTGCGGCGGTCAGGCGACGATTCCCATGGTCGCGGCCATCTCGCAAGTGACGAAGGTGCATTACGCGGAGATCGTGGCGTCGATCTCGAGCAAGTCTGCCGGCCCGGGCACGCGCGCCAATATCGACGAGTTCACGGAAACGACGTCGAAGGCGATTGAAGTGCTGGGCGGGGCGTCGCGCGGCAAGGCGATCATCGTGCTGAACCCGGCGGAGCCGCCGCTCATCATGCGCGACACGGTGTTCGTGCTGTCCGAGCCGGGCGATCAGGCGGCCATCGAAGCCAGCATTCAGGCGATGGTCGACAAGGTGCATGCGTACGTGCCGGGCTACCGTCTCAAGCAACAGGTGCAGTTCGAGCTGTTCGACGCGTCGCGCCCGCTCAACGTGCCGGGTCTGGGCAAGCTCACGGGACTCAAGACCTCGGTCTTCCTCGAAGTGGAAGGCGCTGCGCACTATCTGCCGGCCTATGCGGGCAACCTCGACATCATGACCAGCGCCGCGCTGGCCTGCGCCGACCGTATTGCCGCCACCCGTCTGGCGCTCGCCGCTTGAACGTCGCACGCGCTATCAGGAGACACACCTCACCATGACGCAGAAAAAGCTCTATATCTCCGACGTGACGCTGCGCGACGGCAGCCACGCGATTCGTCACCAGTACAGCATCCCCAACGTGAAGGCGATTGCCGCCGCGCTTGACGCCGCACGCGTCGATTCCATCGAAGTGGCGCACGGCGACGGCCTTGCCGGCTCGAGCTTCAATTACGGGTTCGGCGCACACACCGATCTCGAATGGATCGCCGCCGTGGCGGAGACCGTCACGCACGCCAAGGTCGCTACGCTGCTGCTGCCGGGCGTGGGCACCGTGCATGACCTGCGCGCCGCCTACGACGCAGGCGCCCGAGTGGTCCGTATCGCAACGCATTGCACGGAGGCCGATGTCTCCCGTCAGCACATTGCTTACGCACGCGAACTGGGCATGGACACCGTCGGCTTTCTGATGATGAGCCACATGACCACGCCGCAGCACCTCGCCGAGCAGGCGAAGCTGATGGAGTCGTATGGCGCGACCTGCATCTATGTAGTGGATTCGGGCGGCGCACTGGGCATGAATGACGTGCGTGATCGTTTCCGCGCGTTCAAGGACGTGCTCAAACCCGAGACGCTCACGGGCATGCACGCGCACCACAACCTGAGTCTCGGTGTGGCGAACTCCATCGTTGCGGTGGAAGAGGGCTGCGATCGCATCGACGCCAGCCTCGCGGGGATGGGCGCAGGCGCAGGCAACGCCCCGCTGGAAGTGTTCATTGCGGCCGCATCGCGTTTGGGCTGGAACCACGGCTGCGATCTGTACACGTTGATGGATGCGGCCGACGACATCGTGCGTCCGTTGCAGGATCGCGCCGTGCGTGTGGATCGCGAGACGTTGGCCCTTGGCTATGCAGGTGTGTATTCGAGCTTCCTGCGTCACGCGGAAGCCGCAGCGGCGCGCTACGACCTCAAGACTGTCGACATTCTCGTCGAGCTGGGGCAGCGTCGCATGGTGGGCGGTCAGGAGGACATGATCGTCGACGTCGCGCTCGATCTGCTCAAGCGACGCGCGGCATGACGTATTGACGCTACCGGCCGCGCTGGCCGGGGCATCACCCAAGCATCACCCAGGCATCACCCAAAGCGTTACCTGAAGCATCACCCGAGTTGTGGCATCTCCAAAGCCGTCACGATGCCGGCCCCTCTGCGGAAGGGCCGGCTTTTTTCGTTGGTCGATGCGGATGACGATGAAGACGAAGCTCAGCGCCCGTTGCTGGACCAGCCGAGCTGGCGGCTGATCTGTGCGGCGGCGTCCTTCACGCGCGGCACGAGTTCCTGCATGCGCTCGCGGCTCATGTACTTGGTCGTACTCGAGACGCTGATGGCAGCCACGATATGCTGGCTTGCGTCGTACACCGGGGCGGCCACGCAGCGGATCTGCGGCGTGTCGTCTTCCAGATCGAACGCATAACCGAGGCGGGCGTAGTCATGCATGCGTGCAATCCATGCCGCCTTGTCGATCGGATGTGAGGGCACTTGCGTCTGGTAGTGCTCGAGTTGCGCGTGCCATTCCCCTTCGTCCTGATCGAGCAGCAGTGCCTTGCCGACACCGGTCACGCAGATCGGTTTGCGTCCGCCGATGCGCGAGCTGATTTCCACGGCGCGTTGCCCCGGCAACTTGTCGAGGTACATCACTTCCCAGCCATCGGCAACGGCCAGATGCACGGTGTCCTGAGTCTCGCTCGCCAGCACTTCCAGCGTGGGCCGGGCCACACGGGGCAAGTCGATCTGCCGGTACGCGAGAAAACCCAGTTCGATGAGCTTGTTGCCGAGTCGGTAGCCGCGCCGCGGCTCGAAACGCAGATACCCCGCGTGCACGAGCGCCGATGCAATGCGATGCGTCGTCGACGGCGTGATACCGGTGTGCGCCGAGAGGGCCGGCACGGTGTCGATGCCGGCGGCGACGGCTTCCACGATATCGAGACCGCGGAACAACGTCTGACTGGCGAGTGTGCGGGGCCGCTCGGCCTGCGGAGCCTTCGACTTTGCCATCAGGCCCCCCCGAGCGCGAGCAGGCGTTCGTAGACATAGCACTTGAGCGCAACGTAATGCGAGGGTTCGAGCACCGGCAATTCGATGCCGTGCAGATGACTGCCGTCGTCGCCCTGTTGTACGCCGCGAATCGTGCCGGTGGCGTCGATGGGCATGTCGATGTCGCCTACGCGCACACGAAACGCCAATTGGAGGCTCTCGCCGGGCGCGCCGAGCGGCGAGTCTGCCAGCAGCGAGACGCCCTCAGCGCTCACGTCCTGCAACAACGCGAGGTGGCGCGCGTCGCCCCGGCTCACCGACACGACCAGCTTCGCGGGCACGCGTTGCGAACGGCGCAGCACCTTGCGGCGAATCTGCGCAGGAGCGGACAGCACAACGTAATCGAACGGCACCCGCTCGACACGCTCGACCGTGCAGACGAAGTGATAGATGTCTTCACCGGAGAACGTCCACAGTTCGAGTCGCTCGCTCGTTTGCAGGGTAGGGGGCGCGGCGCGGCCCGTTGGCGCGGTGACGAACAGCATCTGATTCGGCGCGTGACCGATCACTCGCGTGCGCACGCGCTGCGACCCGGCACCGGGCGGCAACTGGATCTGAAGCCAGTCGCCGGGACGCAAGTTGAGGTCGGTGAGTGCGTACTGCGGTTGCGCAGCCCCGGCGGCGGGCGCGGCATTGTCCGGTGCCGATGGCGGTGGCGTGTCGGCGGGGGCCGGGGCGGTGTCGTCTTCGCCGAGATTGGCGAGCCGGTGCGGGGCGAACGACGTGAACAGCCAGTCGCGTCCGGCCTGGGAGGGAACGATATCGCCTTCGGCCAGCAACGGTTCGCCGTTGCGGTCGACGATGGCCCAGGGCAGCGCTTCGCCCAGCGGGATCTCGTCGGGGGTGAGCGGTACGAGCGGCAGCGTGTTGACGGGGGCCGCAGGCGCTTGAGAGGGGATGTTGGACATAGGGGCGCGTTATCGAGTCACTCAGGAGACGCTCAGGGGACACTTCGGGCCCACGCCGTGCGCGCGGCAGGCGCGCTCGCGTTCGTGCGTCGAAAGGTCGTGGATCGTTGGCCTGTTCTCAGCGTTGGCAGGGTTGGCATCGGCAAACCGGCTTCGCGCCAATGTCAGCGAAGTGGGCGCTCGCCAGAGCGTGCGGGCAGGATCGCAGATGTCAGGTCTGGCGAAAGTCTACCGCGACGCGCCGGCACTTGGCGAGGGGCACACGCGTTTCCTCGCGTGTGCAAGCTGCGTAAGTGGGCACTCGCTGGGGGAGCGTAGGCGGTGATGGGCGTGTCTGCCGAGGCTGTGCTGCCGGGGCAAGCATGCGTGTCCGCTCGACGTGCTGCCATGCGATCGAGGTCGTCTGCCTATAGTCGACGGTTTGCCGGCGCGCCCGGCGACGACCATGTAGGGGGAAGCCATGTGGTACCAGCAGTGTGTAGGCGCAAGCGGTTGGGACGGGCGATGGGGCGCGACGTCTGGCATGGCGTTGACGGACATGCGCGACGCCTCGGCGCTGCATCGCGCCGACGAAGCCGGGCTTAGGGAACGTATGGAGCGGACCGCCAACGCAGCGCGCAATGCGGGGCCGAGCCGACAAAATGGGCGCGAAGCGCGGCATCGTGTCGATCCTGAACTGGCGCGCGCCTTTGCCAAGGCGTGGGCAGGATTGTGGGTGACGACCGGACCGTGCCAGCACTTCTATCGAAAGGAGTTCGATCTGGCGCACAAGCGCGATGCACGTCTGGGCGAGAACCTTAGGCAGGCCGAAGCGATGTTGGCGCCCACTCATGGCGAGGACGCTCACGCCGTCATCGACATGGCCGCCGATCAGGTGCGTGTCGACATCGCGCAATGGCTCGAAACGGTGGCCGAGACGGGCGACCGGGGCTGGCACTTCCGTGGTGCGCGCGACGCCTTGTCGCTCGTGGGGAATCTGTCGTTACTCGCGATCATTGCCGCGTGCTTTCATCAGCAGGGGGCGACCGAGGAGGAGGGACGTGGTGCCTCGGCAGCGAACACCCCGTTCGGGGTGCCGTGGGCCGACTGGACGCTGCTGGCGCTCGAGGGGGCCAAGGGGGTCATCACGCAGTCTCTCGGTTCGCCGACGTTGATTCGCCATCATGCGGTCGACGAAGTGCTCAAGCGCATGGACGCGGGCTGCCGGTTGCTGGAGGCGTGTGTGGCGATGCCGTCGCCGGCGGCACCGACGTCGTGGCGCAACGCGTTAGGCACGCTCACGCGAGCGCGCGACGTTGCAACGCTCTTCACGTTCGCCAATACGGCCATACCGCCTGCGCGGCTGGGGCTCTGGTTGCCGTCGTGGTTCACGAGTCCGCCGAGCGAGGTCGATGGCTATCGGGGCATCTTGCGGGTGGCGGGCCTCATGCTCGACTCCTGCCGTGCGGTGACGAGCCTGCTTGGCACCTGGGCGCGCAATGCGGCATTTACGCTTGACGCACGCGGCTTGACGCATGGATGGGAGTCGTTGTGCGCGCGGCTCGCAGACGTGCCAGCCGGTAATCAGCAAGCGGTGCTCGGGCGTGTTGAGAACCTGACGCGACTATCCCGCCACTGCGACACGCCGCTGTTGACGAAGATCGCATCGCATGACACGTTACGCGAGCACTTACTCGCTTGCGTCGAGCCGTTGACGGCGCGCCGGATCATGCGCGCATGTCGGGCGTTTGAGGTGCCGTGCCACCTGTCGTGCGTCGAGGGCGCCAACTATCTGAGCCTGAATCCCGCAGAGAGTCCGTGGGGGCATCGCTGGACGGGAGATGCGTGGCAGTCTGGCGGCGCAACGCCAGTGCGCGCCGCTTATCGTTTGCTGCTGCTGTACCAGCACTGGAGCGCGGCGTTACTTGAGCGAGCGGTGTCGTCGTCCTGCGTCAGCGCGACGCACGACACCGAGCCGCCGCCCAACGACCCGCCGGGCGTAGCGCGCTCCCGCACGGGGGTGACACATGTCGACATCGAATCCACGCGGGTCTGAACGTCTGGGGCGGCGCTGCGCGTCTTCCTTACCTGAGGTTGCTGAGGTTGTGTTGGGCTCGCTGGCAGATGCGACGAGTGGCGCTGGCGGCGCACGTCGCGTCTTTGCGAGCGGCGATACGACTCATGACGTTTTGCCCGCGAGATTGCCCGCTACCTTATCTAGCAATATCGCTAATTGCGTGCGTTCCGCGTCGCTGAGATTGCCGAGCAAGCCGGCGATCCAGCGGCCGCGCTGCTCGAACACGGTTTTCGCCACCCGTTTGCCCTTGCGGGTCAGCCGGATGTGCAGCTTGAGGCAGTCGAACGGCCGCGTGCCATTAGGCGAAATACGACATTTCATCGATTATTGGAATTGATTTGAAAGCCGGTTTCGCGAAAAAGTAGCCTTGCATCAGACTCACTCCATGCGCAACAAAAAAGTCACGCTCGCCTTTCGTTTCTATGCCTTCCGCAACCACGCGGATGCCGAGGTCGTGACACATTGATATGACACTTCGCACGATGCGCTGGCGCACCGGGTCGGCGTCGATGCCGCGGAGAAGTCCCATATCGAGCTTGATGATGTCGGGTTGGAAGTCCACCAGAAGCGCTAGCCCCGAGTAACCAGCCCCAAAATCATCAATTGCAGTCAGAAAGCCGTATTCCTTGTAGGCCCTGAAAATATTAACCAAGTGAGTGCGGTCAGCCATATGTTCACCCTCGACCGTCTCGAATATGATTCTTTCAATCGGGAAACCATTCGCCTGCGCTGCGTCCAGGGTGCTCCTTATGCAGACCTCGGGCCGATAGACTGCGTTAGGCATGAAATTGATGGACAGAAACGCGTCAAGACCTAGCGCAGCCGCACTGGCGATTGCCGCTTGCCGGCAATATTGGTCGAACCGGTATTTCGTTGCATCGTCGATTTGCGACAGCACGGAATACGCGGATTCCCCATTCGCACCCCGCACGAGTGCCTCGCACGCGAACACGGTCCTGGAACTCACGTCGACGATTGGCTGAAATGCGAAATCTATCTCGAATGGCAGCGGTATCGTGTCCTTGCATCCAGAACATCGTTTCGATTGGCTGGCCACCTCGTCGTGGCTATGAATCTTGAAAGAAGCCATCTGTCTATGAGCCGCTTTTATTTGCTGTGGGGTATTGCATCTACTGGCGCTGCTGCCGTGCAGCGGTCAAGTTGGAATCGCGTCGCCCTCTTCTCTGGCAGAAACAGAAAGCGCGGCGCCCTCTGGTTCGGCAATGGCGCCGCGCACGCAATTTCGCCCGGCTTGTTTTGCGTTATAGAGGGCGTGGTCAGCGGCAGCTAAAAGGTCCTGGAGCGTCTGGGTTTCATCTCCTAGACTTGCTACGCCAAGACTAATCGTCGCTTTCAATTGTCCGACAGCTGTTTCAATAAGTGCTTGCTCGACGGCAACGCGCAGTCGCTCCGCGACCACCATCGCTTCGCCTGCTGTTGTCGACGGAAGCAGCAAAACGAATTCCTCTCCACCGAGTCTCGCGACAATGTCGGACCTTCGTAGAAGCGCTTTCGCTTCACCAGCAATCCGCTTCAAAACCTCGTCGCCAGCCTGATGCCCGGCCGCGTCATTTATCCGCTTGAAGTGGTCGGCGTCGAACATAACCAGCGATAATGCACGGCCGTGCCGTCCAGCCCGTGCAACCTCAGATTCCGCAATTTCAAAGAAGTGAGCGCGGTTCGTTACGCCGGTCAGATGGTCTGTCGTCAGGAGACGTGCGAGATTGTCGCTGTGGATTTTCCGCTCCGTGATGTCCCTCAAAACCACCGAATACCCAGAAATCTCACAGTCCTCCTCACGGAGCACAGCAACGAGAACTTGCCCCCAATAGCGCCGACCAGCTTTCGTCTCGCACCAGAACTCCTCAACGTGCCAGCCATCGTCGCGCGTCAGCGCGATGTGCTCAGGTGAACGGTGCAAAACAATCTCATCGTTGGCATAAAAGCGCGACAACATATGCCCGATAACGTCCGCCTCACGAAACTCCGTCAAGCGCTCAACAGATGGATTCCAGCTATCGATGCAGCCTTGAGCATCGAGCGTAAAAAACGCAAAATCGTTGACGCCGGTATAGATTCCGGCAAGCCATGACTCGGTCTGCCGCGCTCGACGTTCAGCGGCGACCTGCCGGGAGATGTCCGTCAACACCATCATCAGCACATCCGCACTCACCTTGATGATGGAACATGCCAGGACGACTGCGTCATCCTTGGTCAGCGTCACGAAAACCCGATGATTTTCACACACAGGCCCCCGCTCTGCTTCGAAACTGGCCACCAGATTGCGAAGCTCTGGGGCGACCGACGCGAGGGTGTCGAAAATATTCTCGATATTCCCGCCTCTTACCAGGGGCATGAGCAGCTGCGCGGCAAGCGGGTTCATCATGTCAACGAAGCCTGATTTGTCACTGCGGACAATCCCGACCGGCGATAGATACATGAAGGAGAGTAATGCTTCGTACTCGGACTCCACGTCGTTCCTGTCCGTGTTCAGCGTGCTCAATTTGCTGTACTCCGCTCAATCAGGACAAATCGGGTCGCGCAGCTCTGCGCCTTCATCAGTCTCAACCGCACCGGAGTCGGGCGCATGCGCAAGGTCAAGACGTAGGGAATGATTTCGTCGAGTTCATCCACGTCATCGAAACGTTGCGCAACCATGAAGTTGTTCATGCACGGCGCGACTTCCTCAAAAAAATGCTTGCCGAGAACTCGCTGCGGGCTCAATCCGGCATTTCTCGACTCGGTGGCGTTGTAGGCCGTGACAATTGCATCCGGTGTAAATTCGATTACGCCGAATGGCAACGCATCTAGCCGCTCGGCACTCAATCCAGCCAGCTCAGTTATCCGCACGTCTTCAAATTCATTGTTCACGCTTCCCCCTACCTGGCCTCATTTCACCAAGTTTGATTTGTCCGACTATTTAGCCAATCGTCACGTAACGCAGGCCTCCCGCAAACACCGGAAAGAGGGAGTCCCGCCTAGCATGATATCGGCCGGTGCAAATGAAAGTTTAGCGCGGACGCTCGACCGTTGGTCTGGGAATCTGCATTGCGCCTGTTCGGGGTGGCAGCAAACCCGGTGGCGCGATGCCTACGAGGCTAGCCGAAGACGGATTTGCAGCAAGAAGTGCTCAACATGTTCGACAAGTTCGCCGGTTCAGCTGAGCTGTGCTTCGAAATTCAGTTCGAGCCGGGCGACAAGCAACCGCTGAACAGTCACGTTATCGTCCACTCCCGGATATACGACCCCGCTAGATGTCCAACATGATGACTGTGGTCGTATTAGCGTGCGATACCCGGTGCCGCGCCATCATGGATTTTCGTTCGAAGACATCGCCAATTCAGCTGGCTTTGCGAGCCATCCGCGCTTGAGCTGGCGAGTTTATGGACACCGCCTCGCGCTCTATCGCGCAATGCCATGGAACCATCTCATACGAGTCGGTCGTCTTGTTAATCCTGTGTACGCTACACGGTAGTTCACTCGAATATTTTGTCAACGTCATTGCTCAGTGACGGGGCGTAAGTGCAGAGGTAGCGTTGATGTAATGTGTTCGTCCTGCTCGACGGTACCGCCTGGGTCTTCGAGGATGGCAGCCAAGGGCGGGCACTGCGAACTAACGCGAAAGCGATTCCTGAACCCAAAGTGTTTTCAACTGGTCAACAAACCACTTGCCTGCCGGCCCCAGGGGCTCGGAAGCACGGTGATTAGCGGACATCGTGAGCATGAAGCCGGTTCGAGGCATGTCGTCCACATCCAAGATAACCAGCGTTCCATCTTCCAGGTCTTTTTTGACCATGTGCAGTGGCATACCTCCCCAGCCCACGCCGTCTTTGAGAAATGCATGCTTGGTCGATAGGTCGGCTAAACGCCATGTTGATGGCGATACAACCCCATAGTCTCGACCGGCCATGAGGTCGGATCTGTCAGTGAGCACGAGTTGGACGTGCTTGGTCAATTCATGCTTCGGTATTCGATGGCGATATGCTGCGAGCGGGTGATTCGCTGAAGCTACCGAGACGAGAGGTACGTCCCCCAACCTCTCACTGACCAGTGACGGAAACGCCTGATGCAATGGTGCGAGGATGCCCAAGCTGCATCGGCCATCGAGAACAGGTTGATAGGCAGCGCCCAACCCTTCGACGAACAGGCGCAACGGCGTCAGCGGGAACTGATTCACAAATCCCTTGGCGGCCGCACTGACGACAGAGGTGGGGAAAAACACATCGACCACCACTGACAGTTCCGCCTCCAGACCGGAGGCCATCAATTTCGCTCTGGCCTTGAGCGTATCCACACCCGAAACAATCTTCCGCGCGTCCGCAAGCAGCAGTACCCCCTCCGGGGTGAGCTTTGGAAAGCGCCCCGACCGGTCAAACAGCACCACACCGATTTGGTCCTCCAGCCCGCTGACCAAGCCGCTGACAGCCGACTGAACGCGATTGAGCTTGCGAGCTGCCGCTGAGAAGCTGCCTTCGTCTACAGCCGCAATAAAGGTTCTAAGTTGGTCCAGCGACACACCGTCAAGCATTTGATCACCTATCCATCTCAAAAACAGATACATCGAATCTCAATATACCGGCTTCTCAGGGGTTATTGAAGTGCCCATCATTCGTATCCATAGAGACGTCACTGGAAGAGGGTACGAAATGCCGCACATCCCACTTGAGTCAACCGGCGCTCGCGATAGCCACAAGCAGCCACCTACGCATCAGCGGGACGGCCAGACCACGCGCTATACCGCTACGGCCATCGTGCTGCATTGGGTCTTGGGTGCGGCCGTCGTTGGGATGTTTTTCGTCGGCCTTTACATGTCCAACCTGCCGTTTTCACTGACCCGCCTGAAGTTGTTCAACTGGCACAAGTGGGCCGGTATGTGTCTCCTGGCGCTATCGGCAGTGCGCCTGATCTGGCGGCTAACCCATGTGCCACCTGTGCTGCCGACGCCCATCGCTACTGCTATGCCCGCTTGGCAGCACCGGGCTCACAGCGCGACACACCTTGCCCTCTACGCGCTGTTCTTTTTTGTGCCCCTCGTCGGCTGGGCTTACAGCTCTGCAGCAGGTTTTCCCATCGTGTTATTCGGCGTGCTGCCGCTGCCTGACTTTGTGCCGGCAAACAAGGCATTGGCCGCGCTTATCCGGCCGTGGCATGAAATGAGTGCATTTGCGTTGATGGGACTAGCGGCATTGCACGCCGCCGCAGCGTTGAAGCATCAGTGGTGGGATGGCGACGGCCTGGTCGGGCGGATGTTGCTGGGCCGACGCTAATTGCCGCGCTTCCAATTCAAATGTTCCGGAGCTTCCTATGAACGTCCTCAAATTCATTTACGCCTCGCTCTTGGCAATCGTGTTCATTGGCGTGACTACAAGTGCGTTCGCCCAACAAAAGCTGGTGCCAGCGCAAAGCGAAATCGTTTTTGTGAGCAAACAGATGGGCGTTCCCGTGGAGGGGCGCTTCAACAAGTTTGATGCGCAACTGGCATTCGACCCGACGAAGCCTGAAACAAGCAAGATTTCTTTCACTGTCGATGTTGCGAGCGCAACGCTCGGTGTGCCTGAAACGGATGCCGAACTGCCCAAGGCCACTTGGTTCAATACCGCCAAATTCCCTCAGGCGGCCTTCCAATCGAGCGTAGTCAAGGGCTTGGGTGGAGGCAAGTTCGAGGTGGACGGAGCGCTCAGCATCAAGGGGGTATCCCGCAACATCGTGGTTCCCGTGGTTGTGACCCAATCGGGTACCACAACCATAGTCACCGGCGCGTTTCCTCTGAGGCGCCTGACATTCCAAATTGGCCAGAACGAGTGGGCAGACACAGCGACGGTCGCCGACGACGTTCAGGTCAGGTTCAAGCTCGTGCTGACCGGCGTCAGCAAACTGTGAGTCATCTCAACCTTCTACCTCAGACAACCACAACGGATATTTTCCATGCGCAAGACTCTCATTGCAGCCGCCTTGGTGGCCACCGCTTTCGTGGGCTCAGCTCACGCGGAAATCGCAACTTACAACATTGACCCCACTCACACATTTGTGACCTTCGAGGTCAGCCACTTCGGCACCTCTACTAACCGGGGCCGCTTTGACAAGAAGGACGGTACCGTTCAGTTGGACAAAGCTGCGAAGACCGGCAAGGTCGACCTGACGCTCGAGACGGACTCGATCAACACCGGCACTGTCGCGCTCGACAAGCAACTGCAAAGTGAAAATTTTCTCAACGCCGCCAACTTCCCGACTGCCAAATTCGTCGCCAATGACTTTAGCTTCAGCGGCGATAAGGTCAACGCAGTCACTGGTCAGTTGACGCTTTTGGGCAAGACGCTACCCGTCACGCTCAAGGCCACCAATTTTAATTGCTACACGAACCCGATTCTCAAGCGGGAAGTTTGCGGCGGTGACTTCGAGACCACGATTCAGCGCAGCCAATGGGGTATGGGCTGGGGCATCGATCTTGGCGTCCCCGACACCGTGAAGCTCGCGGTCCAGGTCGAGGCTGTCAAACAGTAAGCGGGCGCTCATCCGCGATTCAATAACTCCAGAGGCTCATCATGCAACTACTCCATCTTGATTCCAGCGTGCTCGGAACGGCATCAGTCAGCCGACAACTCACCTCAGAAATCGTTGCCCGCCACCGCGCAGTTCATCCTGACATTCGCGTCACGTACCGTGACCTGGCGGCTGACCCGGCTCTGCACTTGACGGGGGCGCACATGGCCGCTCGTATGGGCGCAACGAGCGATGACGAGTCTTTTAACGCTGACTTGCGCAAAGGCAACGCATTTATCGACGAGCTTATTGCCGCGGACGTCCTGGTTATCGGTGCGCCAATGTACAACCTGTCTATCCCGACGCCGCTCAAAGCTTGGATTGACCGCATTGCCGTGGCTGGCAAGACATTCCAATACACCGCCAATGGCGCTGAAGGTCTGCTCAAGAACAAGAAGGGCTATATCGCCTCGGCACGCGGTGGCGTTTATTCAGCAGGAAGCCCGGCGGCGGCCCTTGAACATCAGGAGAGCTACCTCATCGGCTTGCTCGCTTTCCTCGGCGTGACAAACGTAGAAGTCGTGCGTGCGGAAGGCATTGCGTTCGGGCCAGAGGCAAAAGACGCTGCTGTTGCGCGGGCGCTAAAAGGCATCGCCGCCATCGCTGCCTGAGTGGCGGCAAAAGTGCTCATCTTTATCAATTCATTGAAGGAATTATCATGACCTACGCCATCATTGGTTCTGGCAACGTTGGCGCTGCGCTCGCCGGCCATTTCGCCCGCTGCGGTATCCCTGTTGCCATTGCCAACTCAAGAGGCCCCGACGCCATCGCCGAGGTGGCGAAGGCACTTGGGCCCAGCGTTACGCCGCTCACGCTCGAGGATGCACTGCTAGCTGACGTTGTCATCTTGGCCGTACCTTTCCGAGCTCACACGACCGTCGCCAGGGCGCTCTCGAACTGGTCCGGAAAGATTGTTGTGGATGCGATGAACACCTATGGCGTCTCCCAAGAGGAACTGAAGGGGCAAGCCTCGACCGAAGTGGTAGCGTCGGCCTTCCCTGGTGCCAAAGTGGTCAAGACGCTAAACCAGTTACCGGCGAAGCTGCTGGCACAGGACCCTGCCGTGAACGGTGGGCGTCGCGTCATGTTCGTGTCGAGCAATGACGAAGCCGCCGAGACGTCGGTGGGCAAGTTGGTCGCCGACCTGGGTTTTGCTCCCATCTTGCTGGGCAAGGTGAGTGAGGGAGGCAGGTTGATTGGAATGGGAGGGGCTCTCATTCTGCAGAACCTCATCAAGCATGGCTGACACAGCAGTCTTCGCGCGTGGAGACTACAGTCGAGTTGCCGTTGCGGAGCGCAAGATGACCTACGCGATTATCGGCGCAGGGCACCTCGGCATGGCCATTGCGCACCGATTTGCACGCAGCGGCATTGCCGTCTCCATCGCCAACTCCCGTGGGCCAGATTCCATTTCCGATCTTGTGAAGGCGTTGGGCCCGATGGTTAGCGCCACGTCACTTTTGGGGGCGCTCAGCGCTGAAACGGTGATTTTGGCTATCCCGTTTGCAGCACATCCGACGATTGCGCTGAGTCGTGACCATTGGGAGGGGACGACAGTGATTGACGCGATGAACTTCCGTGAAACAAGCCTCGCTGCGCTCGATGGTCGTCAATCCAGCGACTTTGTAGCCAGGTCCTTTCCGGGCGCGAAGCTAGTGAAGACATTTAATCAGCTCCCGGCCGCTCTATTCGGGAGCGAGCCGGCGCAGGACGGCGGTCGGCGTGTGATGTTCGTCGCGGGCAATCACCACGAGGCGAACGCGGAGGTGGCCGCCCTGGTGGAATCGCTTGGTTTCTCCGCTGTGGTGCTGGGTAGTATTTGCGAAGGTGGACGCCTGCTGCGATTTCGTGGTCCGTTGGTTCTACAGAATCTGATAAAGCATGACGCCTAACCGTCAAACCTCTGCGCGTCAAATGACGCGTTCCATCGTGAGCGTCGCACGACTTGGCACGCCTTGGGCAACGCTTGACCCTTTCCTTGTCTGCGCGCACCACGTTGACCTATACCCACCGGGAAACGCTAGCTTGGGACCCGATGTGACGAAGCTCGGCGCGGCGATTCCCCGCAAAGACTGGCGTATGTATTTTGGCCAGACTGTACCGGGATTTCCCGCCCACCCGCATAGGGGATTCGAGACCATCACCATTGTTCGCGAGGGTGTTGTGGACCACTCGGATTCACTCGGCGCCAGCGCTCGATTCGGCGCGGGTGATGTGCAGTGGCTGACTGCGGGCCGTGGAATCGTTCATGCCGAAATGTTCCCATTGCTCCATCGAGACAAGCCCAACCCGTTGGAACTGTTTCAGATTTGGTTGAACCTACCGGCTAGCGACAAAATGGTCGAACCGAATTTCAAAATGTTCTGGGCCGACGAGATTCCACGCCACGTTGTATCAGAGGGGCGCAGCCGTATTGAGGTCACCTGCATCGTAGGTGGATTGCAGGGCGTTGGCATGCAACCCCCTCCCGCTCCACCGTCAAAGTCCTGGGCTGCCAACCGGCACTCGGACCTGGCTATTTGGGTAATAAAAATAGCTCCTGGTGCGAAGTGGCAATTGCCGCCGGCGTCGGGGAGCGACACGCGGAGGCAGTTGCTTTTCTATAGCGGTACCACCTTGAGCGTCGATGGTGAGCGTGTCGAAGGGGAATCGGCAATTGAAGTCACCTGCTCGACGCACGTTGAACTGGTCAACGGTGCAACAGATGCCGAGATTTTGCTGCTGCAAGGAACGCCAATTGGAGAGCATGTGGTTCAACATGGGCCATTTGTCATGAACACGCTCGACGAGATCCGAGAGGCTTACGCAGACTATAGAAACACTCAATTTGGGGATTGGGCATGGCCAACCAACTCCCCTGACCACGGCCCTGTTAAGGGACGATTTGCTTCGTATTGAATCTGGGCGTGCTTTCGTGCGCGAGACCCTGACGTTCGCTTTCATCACCAATTAGTCTCGCGCTCCGGCGTTGCGGTGATCTTGTGGATGGAGAGGTCGGCGCCGTAGTACTCCTGTTCGTCGTCGAGTCGCAGACCGACGCTGCGCTTGATGACGCCATACACGACGTAGCCGCCGGCGAAGGCGATGGCCACGCCCGCCAAGGTGCCGAGGATCTGCGCGACGAGGCTCACGCCACCCAATCCGCCGAGCGCCGTCTGTCCGAAGATACCCGCCGCCAGTCCGCCCCAGATGCCGCACACGCCATGCAACGGCCAGACGCCGAGCACGTCGTCGATGCGCAGGCGGTTCTGCGTCACCGTGAATAGCCACACGAACAGCCCTCCTGCCACGGCGCCCACGACGAGTGCGCCGAGCGGATGCATCACGTCCGAGCCGGCACATACAGCGACCAGCCCCGCGAGCGGACCGTTGTGAATGAAGCCGGGGTCATCCTTGCCGACCCACATCGCGACGAGGGTGCCGCCGACCATCGCCATGAGCGAGTTCACGGCGACCAGTCCCGAGATGCCACCCACGCGCTGCGCGCTCATCACGTTGAAGCCGAACCAGCCGACGATCAGAATCCATGCCCCGAGCGCGAGGAACGGAATCGACGACGGCGGATGCGCGGCGACTTGCCCCTGCCCGTTGTAGCGTCCGCGACGTGCGCCGAGGTGCAGCACCGCCGCCAGTCCGATCCAGCCACCGACCGCGTGCACGACCACCGAGCCCGCAAAATCGTGGAACGGGGCGCCGAACACGCGCGTGAGCCAGTCCTGAATGCCGAGATGCCCGTTCCAGGCAATGCCCTCGAAGAACGGATAGATCACGCCGACGAGGAAGAACGTCGCCACCGACTGCGGGTGAAACTTCGCACGCTCGGCGATGCCCCCCGAGACGATGGCCGGAATCGCGGCCGCAAACGTCAGCAGGAAGAAAAAGCGGATCAGTGCGTAGCCGTTGTGTTCGGACAGCACCGTGGCGCTCGACCAGAAGTCGACGCCGTACGCGAGCGGATAGCCAATGAAGAAGTAAGCGAGTCCCGAGACGGCGAAGTCGGTCAGGATCTTGACGAGCGCATTGACCTGATTTTTCTTGCGCACGGTACCGAGTTCGAGAAACGCAAAGCCGGCGTGCATGGCAAGCACCAGAATCGCGCCGAGCAGAAGGAACAGCACGTCGCCGGGCGTATTGGAATTGGGCATGAATGTGCTCTTTTGGTGCAAACGTGAAGGAAAACGAAGATATGCAAGAGCGATGCCAGGCTTTTTCAGTCCATTGATTTCTATCGATGTTTTGTCTGATGAGGTGCGAAATATCGCGCGATGCTGCACGTTCATGGTGCCGTTGCGTCGGCAGATGATCGAAGTCCGTGCGTGGCGGCCGGAGTTCAGGTTGGAAAAACGCTGAAAGGATCGCGGGCGTCCCACGCGATGCGTGTCACCAATGCGCGGTATAGAATCGGATGTTCTCGCGACGCCGCACCTGGCGTGCGGCGCAGACGATTCCACGATCCCCGGTCATCCGGCGGCGCCATCGTGCGACGACAACAAGAGCGACATAAGCGCTAACGCGCGCCAACCACAGAGGAAATCCGATGATCTTTGAAATTGCCCAGATC
>NZ_JAELTP010000627.1 GCF_016428915.1 Pandoraea sp. ASV26 | reverse complement strand
GCTGCTATCTGACCCTTCATACAAGGAGAAGGCATCCGAGGCGGTCCGCGAGTCGGATGAGAAGAGGCTTGCTGATTCTAAGCAAGAGGTTACCAACTACGAGGCTACGATTAAGCAGTTTGAGCAGCTGAAGCTCGAGTAGAAGATGAATCTTATAAAACAAAAAGGATCAAGGAAGGAATAACAGGAGTGCTTTTGATTTTCAAGTTTTTGATTTCGTTTTATTGCTTCGTGTAGATACATAATACACCTTAGATGTAAAGAAAATCTTCACTTTTCGGCATACTATATCCACTCACGACAAATACGTGTTTGCAATTAGAATTTTGTAACAAAGTCATGTCATTATATTTCTATATTCTACCTGTCTCTTATACACATCTGACGCTGCCGACGAACCGTGTGGTGGGGGGGTGG
>NZ_JAELTP010000626.1 GCF_016428915.1 Pandoraea sp. ASV26 | reverse complement strand
CCTTGGCACTGACGCCCTATGGTCAGCCATCTCCAAGGCCCTCACTGAGAGCGGCGTGAATGAGCAGGTCTGCTGCGTGGTAGACGCATTGGACGAGATGGATGATGCAGACTTTCCTGATATGATGGAGAAACTCGTTACGCTCGGATCTGGGAATCCTCAGGCAGTCAAAATCATGTTTACCGGCAGGCCTTTGCCAAAAATTGACCATGCCGTCCAGAACAAAGGCGTTTTGCAGCTGAAGCTCGATCCAGTGCTCCTCTCCCCGGATGTCGCTCGCTATGTAGATGCTCGAATGACATCGCTGGAGCCCCGGCTGGGTGACGACAAACACGAACTTGTGAAGCGAGTCATTTGCGAACGGGCGAGTGGATTGTTTTTACACGCGCGGCTGGTCACCGACAACTTGACGCAGAAC
>NZ_JAELTP010000625.1 GCF_016428915.1 Pandoraea sp. ASV26 | reverse complement strand
AAAGAGTGGATGGGGGTTTTTCTTTTTTTTTTCTTAAATATCTAGTTTATTTCCATCGCTCCACTTCACATCAAACAAACTATACAATTGAATTTACACCAAAGGGTTCCAGCGAGCAAAAGGAGAAGCAGAGTCGGACAGAGCGGGAACCCGAGAACGAGAACGGGAAGCTCAAACGACAGGTAGTTTGCGGCCGCACGCCGGTTCCTGGCGCGGCGTCGGCGGAGTTGTTGAGGAGTGCTGGTGGTGGTGTGTTCGAAATTAAATTAAAAAAGGAAAAAAAAGCTTGAGCACAATCGCGCCCTATGATTGGGCAGACCGGCGAGCCACAGGAGGAAACTATTTCCTAATACGGACTAGCTCGCTACGATGTAACGGCAAGCACTTCGAATTGCATACGTATTGCAACACACAGCAC
>NZ_JAELTP010000624.1 GCF_016428915.1 Pandoraea sp. ASV26 | reverse complement strand
CGCATATGCTGAGGCAGGAGGATAATGGTATTTATGTTACTTGGACGCAGAATTTTGACTCGCCTGAGCCGGGAATGTATATTACTCCGATTGCGTATATTGAGTGGCAGTAAGGATGGAGCGTGTGAGTATATAGATGATGCGTTTGTCACGTTGTGGTTGTTTGCTTGGAAAGAAAGCGTAGCTAAGTAAATCAAACCGCTTGCGGATATGCAAATTTTGTGTTATATGGCGCTATCAGATCGAACTGCTTGCTGCAACCTCGCAAAGGATGAAATGTTTTGGTTCCATATTAATGTTATTACAACATGAGGTAACGCTGCTACCAAGGTAAAAGTTAGGTTCGCCCGTTGTCAGAAAGCCTCCGCTTGCTATGCCGACTGCTGGTATCGTCATCGTCACCATCGTCGTCCACCTC
>NZ_JAELTP010000623.1 GCF_016428915.1 Pandoraea sp. ASV26 | reverse complement strand
CCCCCCCCCCCCCCCCCCCCCCCCCCCCCCCCCCCCCCCCCCCCCCCCCCCCCCCCCCCCCCCCCCCCCCCCCCCCCCCCCCCCCCCCCCTTTTCACCCCCCCCCCCCCCCCCCACACCTACACACCACACGGTTCGTCGGCAGCGTCAGATGTGTATAAGAGACAGTGGTAGTTCGCCTCGACGGACAAGGCAGCGATCGCATCACAAAGGAAACAAAAAGAAAGAGCCTATTGAGGCGCGAAATAAACCCCCGCCTCCATCTTCTGCCAAACAGCTCATATTAGCTTCAGACCACATGCTGTCTCTTATACACATCTCCGAGCCCACGAGACGATATTGTGTATCTCGTATGCCGTCTGCTGCTTGAAAAGGGGGGGGGGGGGGGGGGGGGGGGGGGGGGGGGGGGGGGGGGGGGG
>NZ_JAELTP010000622.1 GCF_016428915.1 Pandoraea sp. ASV26 | reverse complement strand
CGGCAGCGTCAGATGTGTATAAGAGACAGATCTAGGGGAGACTCGTGGCGGGCATGTCATGTTGGCTGTGAATCACCTCGCGGCACATGTTATGTACTCATGTACGTACTTTGTACACGCAGCAGGTTCTGCTTCGAGTGGCAACTGCAACCTCAGTAAGCCTTGAGAGGACTCATGATCTCGTAAAGAGTATCGTCGTCATTATGACGTAGCGAAAATAAACTCCTTTTCTGTTTTAGTAAAGCCGAGCCTGACCGTAGAACTCCGATACCACATGCACCTCTTGAGAACGTGCTCGTCCCCTCTCAAAAATTTGGCACCTTCTAGTAGGGGCGTGGCACGAGTAATAGACGCCAATTTTACCATCCCCACGTTAAGGTGAGAGCAGTCTTCATCAGCCATAACGTCATCCATTGAC
>NZ_JAELTP010000621.1 GCF_016428915.1 Pandoraea sp. ASV26 | reverse complement strand
GTCTCGGCGCTCACGGGCGCTTGTCTCTTTCTTTTCGCCATTATGTTGTATTGAATGGTTTGGTGTGAGATGTGAAGAAACGATGTGCCGGAGGGAACTGCTTCGCAGAAAAAAAATTTGCTTGGCCGGTGCTGATAAGATAAGCCGCCGCCAACATACATAAAAATTGCGTTTTGGGAACCCACCAATTGATCCGCTATTACAATTCCTACTTAGACGGGGGCGCAACTCAAAAAGACAGGATTAGCTCATGGGAATCTCCCCTTCTTTTTTTTTTCTTTTTTTTTTAAAATAAACCTGGTATACGGGGCACTCCAAATGGTAAACTAGTCATCATGTATCCATTTATACGCTGGTATATTCGCATTGCTGTCTGATAAATGTCCTACATATTCCTCATTGCCCGCCACCTTCTATAG
>NZ_JAELTP010000620.1 GCF_016428915.1 Pandoraea sp. ASV26 | reverse complement strand
ATATTGACTCGTTTGCCTCGTTCAATATTTTGCCGGTTGAAATTGGTGATGAATACCAGGTATATAGGGTGTTGCAGGAATAGCGTAGATTGGATTTGCAAATGAGGAATGGTGGCAATTGTCATGGGCGAGTTATGTAGTTCAAACACGGCTTCACCCGGTGAACGGGGATGAGCATTATTTGAGTTTAAATAATTTAAGGGTGCAGCTTTAAGCATGACTTTGAAATACTTAAGATAATGTGGCACGTCACTCGTAACACGACACTAGTAATATGATGAGCCACGATCAATCAGGGAGAAGGAGCCACCTACGATTACGTCAAGTGAGTTGAAATGTTGTTTCAAAAGGAAAACTTATATGAGAGGCTCAAATTCTAGGAATGGTGCTATCTCCTTACCGACAGCAAGGTACGACTA
>NZ_JAELTP010000619.1 GCF_016428915.1 Pandoraea sp. ASV26 | reverse complement strand
ATGTCGTCGTGGGCACGGCTGTTGATTCCTGCCTTTGCGGCTTGTTGCCACCAGTAAAGGCGTTCCAGAGCGACGACATGGTTGCCCTGATTGTGTGACGAAGCAGGGAGAGGCAGAAAAGAAAACGGTGATTAAAAGGAGACGACGAGTGCTCCAATCTACGCGAATATCAAATGTAGCGCAGGAGATTGGCCCCGGAAGAATAGAATACAAGGATGGAGAAATGGAAATGGGGGTTAAAAGAGTCCAGTTTGAAGATGGCCGGGGCTAGGAAAAAAATGACGGCCCTTTGGTGACAGCGCGGCACGGAGCGATTAAGGAACCTGGGCTGGCCTCAGAAAATTTTGGGCGCCGTTCCGAGCTGGCCCGCGCTACGCCGTCGCGAGCGATGGGTGGTGGCACGTGACGTTGGTGGACGC
>NZ_JAELTP010000618.1 GCF_016428915.1 Pandoraea sp. ASV26 | reverse complement strand
CACCAGCTCTTCAAGTTGATGGGCCGTCTCTTTGTCTGGTGGGAAGCGACCGGCTGCCAGCTCTGTGGTGTACCATAGCGAATCTTGTTGTACTGTCTGCAATGCGCACAGCGTAGTGTGAGCTAGCCACGCGAATATCATCCAGTAATCGTCCGAGAGTAATCGTCGATTGTGGTGCAGGCGCACCACGATTCGAGTGGTCATGAACATGGTGCCTATGGAGTACATGACCCAAATGACGGCAACGAGGTGCTGGCGATTCAGGCGCGAAGCAGCCCCGTTCAACGGCGGATTGGGGTCGAAAGGAGGAGGAGCGTGGTCCATCCTGGCAAATGGCTGGGCAGTAGTCTAGTGTTGAAGTGAGAGGGAGCAACAGTTTAACAGCCTCTCTAGGCGACAATCAATTCAAAGCTTCTGAC
>NZ_JAELTP010000063.1 GCF_016428915.1 Pandoraea sp. ASV26 | reverse complement strand
GGCCATGGGCAGACCATTTCGAAGCCTTCGGTCGTCGGGCGCATGATCGAATTGCTGCTCGCTGGCGGCCGTCCGCTGGAGAAGGTGCTGGAAATCGGCACCGGCTGCGGCTATCAGGCGGCAGTGCTCTCATGCGTGGCACGTGACGTCTATTCGATTGAACGCGTTCGTCCGCTGCATGAGCGGGCCAAAGCCAACCTGCGGCCTCTGCGGGTGCCCAATATTCGCCTGCACTACGGCGATGGGCGTCTCGGGCTGCCCGCCGTCGCGCCTTTTGACGGCATTGTGATCGCCGCCGCCGGACTCGAAATTCCGGACGCGCTGATCGATCAACTCGCCGTTGGCGCACGCCTCGTCGCCCCGGTGGGCGGCGAGCAACAGATTTTGACCCTCATCGAGCGCATCGGTGCGCGCCAGTGGCGCGAGACGCAGCTTGATAGGGTGTTATTCGTCCCCTTAAAATCGGGCATCATTTAAGCCCGTCGGGCCTATTCTGCGGAGGATTTGAGTGAATTTGCGAGCGGGTTTCCAACAACGCGTCGCCAGTGTCCTGTTGCTGAGCATGCTGGCAGCGTGCGCATCGCGACAAGTCGGGGCGCCGGTCGTCGACCGTACCGTAGGCGGTACGACGACCGACAGCAATGTGCCGGGCGCAGCGCCCGTCATTGACAATACACCGGTGCCGGCCGGGTTCTATCGTGTCAAGCCGGGTGATCGCCTCTATCGTATCGCGCTGGAGAACGGTCAGAACTATCGTGACATCGCGCGCTGGAACAACATCCAGAACCCGGATCAGATTGAAGTCGGTCAGGTATTGCGCGTGAAGCCGCCGGCAGGCGACACCGGTACGCCGTTGCCCGCGCCGATTGGCAGCACGTCGTCCGCGAGCAACAATCCGGCATCGGTGCCGCCGGTCGTCGCGACGCCGCCGGCCAGTTCGTCTGTCTCGTCGGCGCCGCAGGCCGTGTCGAGCGGCGATTTGCAGCTTTCGTGGCCGGCCAAGGGCAGTGTCGTGGGCCGCTTCGACGATTCGAAGAACAAGGGCGTGAATATTGCCGGTAACGTCGGCGATCCCGTCTATGCGGCTGGCGCAGGCAAAGTGGTGTACTCGGGAGCCGGCCTGCGCGGCTATGGCAACCTTGTCATCATCAAACACGACGCCACCTTCTTGACGGCGTATGCGCACAACCGCACACTGTTGGTCAAGGAAGGCGACTCCGTGACGCGGGGTCAGAAAATTGCCGAAATGGGCAACTCGGATGCAGATCGTGTCATGCTTCACTTCGAGGTGCGCCGCGATGGCAAGCCTGTAGATCCGATGAAGTATTTGCCGCCTCAATAAACTAGGCAGGGTCGAATGCTCAAGAGAAAGCGTCGTACTTCGCAAGAGGAAGACCTCGCTGCCCCGGAGCCAGATCAGGAAGTTGATGATCGGCAATCCCGGCAGGAAGAGGACGTGGACGACGCTTTCGACGAGCGCGAGGCGGAGGAGGATGACGCGTCGTCGTCCGAGATCGCCGAAGATGGGGAGACTGCCGCTCCCGCCGGGCGCAAGCGCAAAGCAGTCGACGGCGACGACTTCGGCACCGTGCTCCAGGCCGAACTCACGGCCGACACCGTCCAGCACTATCTCAATCGCATCAGTGTCAAGCCGCTGCTCACGCCCGCGGAGGAGTTCGATTACTCCACGCGTGCGCAGGCGGGCGAGTTTGCTGCGCGTCAGGTCATGATCGAGCGCAATCTGCGCCTCGTCGTGAGCATTGCAAAGGGCTATCTCAATCGCGGTGTGCCATTGCTCGATCTGATCGAGGAGGGCAACCTCGGCCTGATGCATGCCATCGAGAAGTTCGACCCGGGGCGCGGTTTCCGTTTTTCGACGTATGCCACATGGTGGATTCGCCAGAGTATCGAGCGCGCCATCATGAATCAGGCGCGCACGGTGCGTTTGCCGGTGCACGTGATTCGCGAGCTCAATCAGGTGCTGCGCGCGAAGCGGCACCTTGAAAAGAGCGCTGCCTATGTCGACGGCGGCGAGCAACGCGATGCGAGCATCGAGGACATTGCCGACTTGACCGGCAAGACGCCCGAAGAAATCACCGATATCCTCGCGCTCAACGAGCACGTGGCGTCGCTCGATGCGCCGCTGGAAATCGATCCCGGCAGCAGTCTGCTCGACCTGCTCTCGGACGATCACAGTGAGGCGCCCGAGCAGGAAGTGCAGCATCGCGAACTGGAAGACCTCATGCGTCTGTGGCTCTCGCGACTGTCCACCAAGCATCGCTATGTCATCGAGCGCCGGTTCGGCCTCAATCGCGTGGAACCTGCCACGCTAGAGGAACTGGCCGACGAAATGGGATTGACCCGCGAGCGCGTGCGTCAGATCCAGCAAGAGGCGCTCGTCAAACTCAAGCGCTATTTCGCGTCGAACGGGGTACGTAAGGACGCCGTGCTCTGATTGGCGATGGTGATCTTCACCACATCCCGAGTTGTTGCATTGTTGCGTTGGACGTGAAGCGGTAATCCGCCAATGTGCTGCTGCGACCCCAACTGATGCTTTCTTCACATTTTCACCATGCCATCTCCCGTACTTGTCTTCGACATTGAAACGATTCCCGACGTCGACGGCTTGCGCAAGCTCGAGCCCGCCTATGCCGGACTATCGGACGACGCCGTTGCCGAAGCGGCCTTTGCCGCGCGCCGCGAAAAGGTAGGGCACGACTTCCTGCCCTTGCACCTGCACCGCGTCGCGGCCATCTCATGTGTGTTCCGCGATCGCGATGGTTTTCGCGTGAAGTCGCTCGGCACACTCGAGGATGGCGAGGGCGTACTCGTCTCGGGCTTTTATCGCACCATCGAAAAGTACGCGCCGCAGATCGTGTCGTGGAATGGCGGCGGATTCGATCTGCCGGTGTTGCACTACCGCGCGATGATTCACGGCGTTGCCGCGCCGCGCTATTGGGACATGGGCGAAGACGACCGCGAATTCAAGTGGAATAACTACATCAGCCGTTATCACCAGCGCCATCTGGACTTGATGGATCTGCTGGCGATGTATCAGGCGCGTGCGAATGCGCCGCTCGACGATCTCGCCAAGCTTTGCGGCTTCCCCGGCAAACTTGGTATGGACGGCAGCAAGGTCTGGGAAGCGTACCGCGACGGCAAGCTCGAAGAAATTCGCAACTACTGCGAGACAGACGTGGTGAACACCTACCTTGTCTATTGCCGTTATCAATTGATGCGCGGTGGTTTGCGTCAGGCGGAATACGATCAGGAAATCGACTTCGTGAAGCGCTCGCTCGCGCAGGAAGAGGCGCCGCATTGGAAGGAATATCTCGCCGCCTGGGTGTGATTTCGTCGGTTTGCGGCGGATGAGGCGGGGGGCGCGCACGCGAGAGCTGCGTTAGTGACGGGCGAATCGATTAAAATGCCGGGTTTGCTGTCGCATATGAGAACAAAGACGTGACCCGCTCCTCCCGAAACTCTTCGCGCAACCGGCCCAGTGCCGAGCCTGGCATCATCGATATCGAATCGCTCGACATGGAGGCGCGCGGCGTTGGCCGGACTGCCCCGGAGGGCGAGCCCGGTACGCCGGATTACAAACCCGGCAAGGTGATTTTCGTCGAAGGCGCACTGCCGGGCGAACGGGTCACCTATCTCAGCTATCGCCGTAAGCCCAAGTTCGAGCAAGCCGAAGTCATCGATGTGCTGCGCGCCAGTCCGATGCGTGCGAAGCCGCAATGCCCGCACTTCGGCAAGTGCGGCGGGTGCTCGATGCAGCATCTCGAGCCGCGCGCGCAAATCGCCATCAAGCAACGTGTGCTCGAAGACAATCTGGCGCGTCTTGGCAAGGTGAAGGCCGAAACCATGCTTCGCCCGATTCAGGGGCCGGACTGGGGGTACCGATTCCGTGCACGTCTGACGGTGCGCTATGTGCCGAAGAAGGGCGGCGTTCTCATCGGCTTCCACGAGCGCAAGAGCAGTTATGTGGCCGACATGGACTCGTGCGAAGTGCTGCCGCGTCACGTTTCGGACATGCTCGTACCGCTGCGGCGTCTGGTCGAATCGCTGTCGATTCGTGAGCGACTGCCGCAAATCGAGTTGGCCATCGGCGCCGATGTGACGGCGCTCGTGCTGCGTATTCTTGAACCCCTGACGCCGTCAGATGAAGACATCCTGCGCGCGTTCGCCGACGCGAATCACGTGCAGTTCTGGGTTCAGACGAAGGGGCCGGACACCGCGGTGCCTTTCTATCCGCTTGAGCCGGAGTTGCACTACACGCTGCCGGAGTATCAGATCCGGATGCCGTTCAAGCCCACCGACTTCACGCAGGTCAATCATCAGATCAATCGCGTTCTCGTGCATCGCGCGTTGCGTTTGCTCGAGCCGGAGTCGCATGAGCGTGTGCTTGATCTGTTCTGCGGCCTGGGCAACTTCACGCTGCCGCTGGCGCGTCGCGCCGGGACGGTCGTGGGGATCGAGGGCAGCACCGCGCTGACCGAGCGCGCGCTCGCCAACGCGCAGCGCAACGGCGTGGCGGAGCGCACCGAATTCGCTTGCCGGAACCTGTTCGACATTACGCCGGACGATATTCGTGCCTTGGGCGCCTTCGACCGCTATCTGGTCGATCCGCCCCGCGAAGGCGCGCTGGCGGTATCGAAGGCGCTGGCCGAGCTGGCGCAGCAGGGGTACGAAGGCCTGCCAAAGCGGATCGTGTACGTTTCCTGTAGCCCTGCAACGCTTGCGCGAGATGCCGGAATTCTCGTGCACGAGGCGGGATATCGGCTGACGTCGGCGGGGGTGGTGAATATGTTTCCGCACACGTCTCACGTCGAGTCGATGGCGGTTTTCGAGCACGAGAGTATCGGTCGGCCGTGGGTGCCGCGTGTGCGAGTGTCAGCGTCTGGCGTCGAGACCGATTCGGTCGACGAGGGAATTGAAGCGATCGCCGGCGCCGCAGGGGGTGACGGTGTGATCCACGAGGACGCCTGATCGCTCGCGGTGACGGGTTGGCCGCCAAACTTGCAAGACGAGGGCGGCCGGTCGACTCAGGTATCCGTCGCGGCGACGGCGACGGGGGCGGGGTGAAGGGGTGAAGGGGCGACGACCAAGCCGATCGCTCAAACCCGTCGCACAAAGAAAAAGCCAGTCCCGAGGGACTGGCTTTTTTGCGTCTACCTGTGACGCGGGGACGCCCGCATCACGGCGACGAGTGCATCAGTTACGGTTGCCGCCCAGCACGCCGAGGATGGCGAGCAGGTTGGTGAAGATGTTGTACAGGTCGAGGTAAATCGCGAGCGTCGCGGTGACATAGTTCGTCTCGCCGCCATTCACTACACGCTGCACGTCGAAGAGGATGTACGCCGAGAAGATGGCGATCGCGAGCACCGAAACCGTCAACATCAGCGCAGGGAGTTGCAGCCAGATGTTGGCAATCGAGGCTACCAGAATCACGAGCACGCCCATGAACAACCACTTGCCCAGCCCGCTGAAGTCACGCTTGCTGACCGTGGCGACCGTTGCCATCACGCCAAAAATCACCGCCGTCCCGCCGAACGCAAGCATGATGAGCGATGCGCCGTTCGAGAACCCAAGAACGAAGCTCAGCAGGCGCGTGAGCATCAAGCCCATGAAGAACGTGAAGCCCAGCAGCAGTGCCACGCCTACGCCACTGTTCTTGAAGCGCTCGATCGCGAACATGAAGCCAAAAGCGATAGCAAGGAACGCGATCACGCTGACCATCGGACTGCCCGCGAACAGCGAGAAGCCATAATTCACGCCCAGCCAAGCCCCGGCGATCGTCGGCAGCATCGAAATGGCTAGCAGCCAGTACGTATTGCGCAGCACCTTGTTGCGCACTTGTACGGTCGTCGCGCCTTGCGTCCCACCGTAGCCGAAACGTTGGAAATCCTGGTTCATATCTTGTGTTCTCCGTGGTCATTGTGCCCGCCGGCGGGGCCGGCAAGCGCCTCTTGACGCTTACGATAACCGGCGTGTCGCCGGTCAATCCCCCGCAGCCATTGGTCCGGCTTATCGTCGAAGTCAAAGGATACCGAAAGACTCCGGGGAAAGCGTTCAGACGATTCTTGAAATCTCAGGGCGAATGCCCGAATTTCAATCCTCCGCTGCACCTTCCGACCTTCCCATTTAGGGAAGGTGCCGGAATCACACCCTTACGTCAACTTCCCGAGAAGCCGGATCGTCCCGGCCGTCCTGCGTTTGAGCGGTACGTGCACTGTAGGTTCCGTCCCCATCATAACAGCCTTCGTGCTACAATTACGGGTTCATGTTGGTTATATAACTGCTTAATTTTTTGGAGTTTTTCATGGCAGTCGAACGCACTTTGTCGATTATCAAGCCCGATGCCGTTGCCAAGAACGTGATCGGCCAGATTTACAGCCGTTTCGAAGGCGCAGGCCTGAAGATCGCCGCTGCCAAGCTGGTGCACCTGTCGCGTGCTGAAGCCGAGCAATTCTACAGCGTGCACAAGGATCGCCCGTTCTTCAAGGATCTGGTCGATTTCATGATCTCGGGTCCGGTCATGATTCAAGTGCTGGAAGGTGAAAACGCCATCGCGAAGAACCGCGAACTGATGGGCGCCACCGATCCGAAGAAGGCTGAGAAGGGCACGATCCGCGCCGATTTCGCCGACAGCATCGACGCGAACGCAGTGCATGGTTCGGACGCCGCCGAAACGGCTGCTGCCGAAGTGTCGTTCTTCTTCGCCGGCTTGAACGTCTACGCGCGTTAATACGCGTTTAGCCGCTCAATCGCAGGAAGATACCGAAGGGATGTTGAGGGACCAGGGCCATGACCAACCTTACGAATCTGCTTGATTACGATCCGGACGGTCTGGCCGCCTATTGCGGCACGCTCGGTGAGAAACCGTTCCGTGCGCGCCAGCTCCAGCGTTGGATCCACCAGATGGGGGCCGCCGATTTCGACGGCATGACCGATCTGGCCAAGTCGCTGCGCGAGAAGCTAAAAACGCGTGCGACGATCGCCGCGCCGGCTGCCATCACCGACCATGTGTCGACCGATGGCACGCGCAAATGGCTGCTGGACGTGGGCAACGGCAATGCCGTCGAGACCGTCTACATCCCTGAGGAGACGCGTGGCACGCTTTGCGTTTCTTCGCAGGCGGGCTGCGCCGTCAACTGCCGGTTCTGTTCGACCGGCAAGCAGGGTTTTTCGCGCAATCTGTCGCTCGGCGAAATCATCGGTCAATTGTGGATGGCCGAATTCGCATTGCGCCGCGACCTTGGACGCCAGGGCAAGAACGAGCGCGTTATCACCAACGTGGTGATGATGGGCATGGGCGAGCCGCTGCTCAATTTCGACAATGTAGTGGGTGCAATGCGCCTGATGCTCGACGACAACGCCTATGGGCTGTCGCGTCGCCGCGTCACGTTATCGACCTCGGGTGTCGTGCCGATGATGGACCGCCTGGGGCAGGAGCTGCCCGTGGCGCTGGCCGTGTCGCTGCATGCGCCCAACGACGCACTGCGCGATGTGCTCGTGCCGCTCAACAAGAAATATCCGTTACGCGAGCTGATGGGCGCGTGCGAGCGTTACCTGGAGGTAGCGCCCCGCGATTTCATCACGTTCGAGTACTGCATGCTCGACGGTGTGAACGACACCGAGGCGCATGCGCGCGAGCTTGTCGCCCTGACGCGCGACGTGCCGTGCAAATTCAATCTGATCCCGTTCAATCCATTTCCCGAATCCGGCCTGCTGCGCTCGAAGGATCCGCAGATCAAGCGTTTCGCGCAAATTCTGCTCGACGCAGGGCTCGTGACGACCGTGCGCAAGACGCGCGGCGACGACATCGATGCGGCGTGCGGTCAGCTCGCCGGTGAGGTGCAGGATCGCACGCGGCTTGCACAGCGCGGCAAATTCGGGAAAATCGCGGTCGAGGTGCGTACCGTATGAGGTTGCGCACGGGCGGGCGTGGACCGTGGCGAGGGCCGTCGGCCCCGCACGTGCCATGCCGCCCGTCGGATCAGTCTCGCACTACAGCATTCCTTGCGCGGGGCGCGTTTCGTGTCCCGCGCGATTCCGTCAGTTCCTCGCTGAACCCTTCGATGCGCCGCGCAGATCTGCACGCCGCGCGCACGGTAGGTGACGCAGGGGAACTGTCGCCAGCATATCCTCAGCCGCTGCGGGCGGCTGCTTACGAACGGGGGCGTATCGATGGATAACCAGAATCAGGCGGATGCAGGCGGGCAAGCCGGGGCCGAGAGCCAGGGATTGCCGCAGGGAGCAGCTGCCGGATGGGCTGAGCTGGGGGCGCAAGTGGGTGCGCAACTGGCGGCATTGCGCGAGAAGCGCGGCATGTCGATCGAAGACGTGTCGGCGCGCTTGAAAGTCTCGGTGCTTAAGCTCAAGCGTCTTGAGTCCGGTGAATGGAATGCCTTGCCGGAAATTCCGTTTATTCAGGGCGTCGTGCGCAGCTATGCACGCATGCTCGGTGCCGATCCGGAACCGATGGTCGAGCCGCTGCGCCGTTTTGGCCGCGCCGCTCCCATCGATATTCCGCAACCCCCGACCGGGCAGCCGAGTATTCCGAAGAGCCCGGTGCGCTTTCGCTCGCCGGTTGCCGCGTCGCAGGCCAAATGGCCTTGGGCGCTGGCTGCGCTGATCGTGATCGCCGGCGCTGCCTGGTACTTCGGCAATGCTCACAAGCCGGGTCGTGGTTCGATCGAGCCGGCAGAACTCGCGAGTGCCGCATCGGCGCAAGGCGCGCTGGACGCCGCGGAGCCGGCCAGCCAGCCGGTGGTGGCCGACGCCAACGGCACGCCGCCGGGCGCCGATGGAGCGAATAGCGTCAACAACGGCAATACCGAGGGTACGGTCAATAACGCCTCGGCGAGTGCTGCCGCAGCGGGCCCGGGCCTGATTGCTGCGGCCGATCCGACGCATGTGGTCGCCGGGCTGGCCGGTGCGAGCGCCGCGGCTGCGCCGGTGGCATCGACGACGGCGACCCCGGCCGATGGCAAGGCGTCCGGCGTGGGCGTGCCGGGTGGTGGCAAGATTGCGTTACGCCTGAAAGCGGATAGCTGGGTCGAAGTGCGTTCGAAGGACGGCAAGGTGCTGTTCTCCCAGTTGATGCGCGCAGGTGCCGAACAGGAAATTACGGGCGATGCGCCGCTCAAGGTCGTTGTGGGTAACGTCGCGGGCGTCGAGTCGCTGGAATTCAACGGTCAACCGGTCGAGATCAAGTCCCGCAATGCGGGCAACGTGGCGCGTCTGACGCTCCAGTAAGACCGAAAGAGGGTAATCATGGCTTCTGTAGAATGCATGCCGATCATCGGCGGTCCGGCTCCCCGCCGTCAGTCGCGCAAGGTCGCGATTCGCTGGGGTGGCCAACTCGTGACGGTCGGTGGCGACTCGCCGATTCGCGTGCAATCGATGACCAACACCGACACGGAAGACGTGATCGGCACGGCCATTCAGGTCAAGGAATTGGCGCAGGCCGGCTCCGAACTGGTGCGCATCACGGTGAATACGCCGGAAGCCGCGGCCGCCGTACCGGCGATTCGCGAGCAACTCGACCGCATGGGTGTGATGGTGCCGCTCGTCGGCGACTTCCATTACAACGGCCATAAGTTGCTTGCCGACTATCCGGCTTGCGCCGAAACGCTGTCGAAGTACCGTATCAACCCGGGTAACGTCGGGCAGGGCGCCAAGCGCGACACGCAGTTCGCGCAAATGATCGAAATGGCGGCCAAGTACGACAAGCCGGTGCGTATCGGCGTGAACTGGGGCAGTCTGGACCAGTCGCTGCTCGCGCGCATCATGGACGAGAATGCCGCACGTGCTACGCCTTGGGACGCGCAGAGCGTGATGTACGAAGCGCTCATCACCTCGGCGCTCGAGTCGGCGGAACTGGCACAGCGCGTGGGTCTGCCGGCCGACAAGATTTTGCTCTCGTGCAAGGTGAGCGCGGTGCAGGACCTGATCGCCGTGTATCGCGAACTGGCCAAGCGCTGCGACTACGCCCTGCATCTGGGGCTGACCGAAGCCGGAATGGGCTCGAAGGGTATCGTGGCATCGACGGCGGCACTGTCGGTGCTGCTACAGGAAGGGATTGGCGATACGATCCGTATTTCGCTGACGCCGGAGCCGGGCGGTGCGCGTACCGGTGAAGTGGTGGTGGCGCAGGAAATCCTGCAAACGATGGGCCTGCGCGCATTCGCGCCGATGGTCATCGCCTGTCCGGGTTGCGGCCGCACGACGAGTACCGTGTTCCAGGAACTGGCCTCGAGTATTCAGACATATCTGCGTGAACAAATGCCGATATGGAAGGCTCAATATCCGGGCGTCGAGAACATGAACGTCGCAGTGATGGGCTGTATCGTGAACGGTCCGGGTGAATCGAAGCACGCGAACATCGGCATCAGCTTGCCGGGTTCCGGCGAATCGCCGGCAGCACCGGTCTTCGTCGATGGCGAAAAGGTGCGTACACTGCGCGGCGATCACATCGCCGAAGAGTTCCAGCAGATCGTCGACGACTACGTGAAGACCCGCTACGGTCAGGCCGAAGGAGCGGTCGCCGCATAAGCAGGCAGGACCATACAAGAGAATATGACTGACGCAAAGAAGAAGCGCCCCGCCAAACTGGCCGGGGTCAAAGGCATGAACGACATCCTTCCGCAGGACGAAGCCCTGTGGGAGTTCTTCGAGGAATCGGTGCGCGCCATGTTGCGCGCGTACGGCTATCAACAGATTCGTACGCCGATTCTCGAACACACGCAGCTGTTCACGCGCGGTATCGGCGAAGTGACCGATATCGTCGAGAAGGAGATGTACAGCTTCACCGATTCGCTCAACGGCGAGCAACTGACGATGCGCCCCGAGGGCACCGCGGCGGCCGTTCGTGCGACGCTCGAACACAATCTGCTGTACAACGGCCCGAAGCGTCTGTGGTACTTCGGCCCGATGTTCCGTCACGAGAAGCCGCAGCGCGGCCGCTATCGCCAGTTCCACCAGGTGGGTGTCGAAGCGCTCGGTCTTGCCGGCCCGGATGCAGACGTCGAAATCATTCTGATGTGCCAGCGCCTGTGGGACGATCTCGGCCTGACGGGCATCCATCTGCAACTCAATTCGTTGGGGCAGGGGGAAGAACGTGCACGTCATCGTGCCGATCTGATCGCCTATCTCGAGAAGCACGTCGACCTGCTCGACGAAGACGGCAAGCGTCGTCTCTATACGAACCCGCTGCGTGTGCTCGACACGAAGAACCCGGCGATGCAGGAGATGGTCGAAGGGGCACCCAAGCTCATCGACTATCTCGGTGAGGAGTCGATCAGGCACTTCGAAGGTGTGCAGTCGCTGCTCAAGGCGAACAACATTCCGTTCACGATCAATCCGCGTCTGGTGCGCGGGTTGGATTACTACAATCTGACCGTGTTCGAGTGGGTGACCGACAAGCTGGGCGCGCAAGGTACGGTGGCCGGTGGCGGTCGCTACGACCCGCTCGTCGAGCAACTGGGTGGCGACGCCACGCCGGCATGCGGCTGGGCGATGGGCGTCGAGCGCATTCTCGAGTTGCTGCGCGAAGACGATCTCGTGCCGCAGGCCGAAGGCGCCGACGTCTACGTGGTGCATCAGGGTGAGGCGGCAGTGGCGCCTGCGCTGATTGCGGCCGAACGTATGCGCGATGCCGGTTTGAACGTGGTGTTCCATTGCAGCCCGGACGGCAAGGGCAGCAGCTTCAAGTCGCAAATGAAGCGGGCAGACGCGAGCGGCGCGAACTTCGCCGTGATCATCGGCGAGAACGAAGTGGCTTCGGGCACGGCCGTGGTCAAGCATCTGCGTGCTGCCGATCCGGCGAACAATCAGACGAGCGTGGTGTTCGAAGGCCTCGCAGAGCACCTGATCGACGCCATCGTGGCCAGTGCCGACGAAAGCGTGAACGAAAGCCTGGCCGATGTCGGCGCGGGTAACGAAACCCTTCATTAATCCAAGACGCCAGACACGGAGAGCACCGGCGAATGAGCAGCTATCACGAGGAACAGGAACAGATCGAGAACGTAAAGGCCTGGTGGAAGCAGTACGGCAATTACGTTATCTGGACGCTGGTCGTCATCATGCTGGCCTATGGTGGCTGGAACCTGTGGCGCTATTACGATCGCAAGCAGGCGGTCGAGGCCGGCGTGCTGTATGGCGAGCTGGAAAATGCCATCGACGCGAAGGACAAGGCGAAGGTTGCCCGTATCGCGTCGGACATGGAGAGCAAGTTCAGCGGCACGCCGTACGCGCAGATGACGGCGCTGCTCGCCGCCAAGTCGCTCTCGGATGCGGGCGATGCAGCGGGTGCGAAGGCGCAACTGCAATGGGCCGTGTCGAACGCGAAGGACGACGAGTACAAGCAACTCGCCAAGCTGCGTCTGGCGGGTGTGCTGCTTGACGAGAAGGCGTACGACGAGGCGCTCAAGCTGCTCGACAATCCGCCCGCACCGTATGCCGGTCTGTTTGCCGATCGCCGTGGTGACGTGCTGGTCGCGCAGAGCAAGGTGGCCGATGCGCGTGCCGCGTACAAACTGGCACTCGACAAGCTCGACAAGCAGGATTCGGGCATGCGCCAGTTCGTCCAGTTCAAGCTCGACGCGCTGGGGGCCTGACGCGCGTCGGCATTTCGTTGGCAAGTATTACCCTCCCATAACGCATAACCGGGTACATGATGATCCTTAACGACTTCCGTCGATCGATGCCGCAAACGATGGCCATGTCACAGTCCGTGCCGGCGGCCTCGTCGCGCCGTGGCATTTTCAAGCGCGCGGGCAGTGCCGTGCTGACGCTGGCTGTGTTGGGTACGCTGGGTGGTTGCGGACTCTTCGGCACCAAGCCGGCGCACGAACCGACGCCGCTCACGGAGATCAAGCAGGCGCTGACCGTCAAGCAGATCTGGACGGCAAGCGTTGGCAAGGCCGGCGCTTACAGCTTCGCACCGGTCGCCGTGGGCAACGCCGTGTTTGCGGCGGGCGCCAACGGCAGCATCGTTCGCGTGGATGCGGATACGGGGGCGTCGACCTGGTCGGCCAAGGCGGACACGAACATCACCGCGGGTCCGGGCAGCGATGGCGAGACGACTGTCGTCGCTACGCACAAGGGCGATGTGATCGCGTTCGATCACGACGGCAAGCCGTCCTGGACAGCCAACGCCGGTAGCGAAGTGCTCACCGCGCCGTTGGTCGGTCGCGGTATCGTCGTTGTGCGTGCCATCAACAATCGTGTGACGGCGTTTGATTCAGGGACGGGGTCGGTGCGTTGGTCGTACTCGCAGCCGTCGTCGACGCTCACGCTGCGCACGGGCACCGGCATGACGTTCGTGGGCGACCGTGCGGTTGTGACGGGCTTCCCGGGCGGCAAGCTCGTGGCGCTCGACGCCAATACGGGCAACCCGCTGTGGATCACGCCGCTGTCGTTCCCGAAGGGGGTGACGGAAGTGGAGCGTGTGAACGACGTGACGGGGTCGCCGGTGGTGTTTGGCCGCCAGGTGTGCGGCGCGACGTTCCAGGGTCGTGTGGGCTGCGCTGACGTGCAGACCGGCAATGGCCTGTGGGCGCGCGATTTCTCGTCGCCGAACGGTGTGACGCAGGATGAACGTGTGGTGGCCGCGGTGAACACCGACGGCGCTGTCTACGCATTCAACGCTGCCGATGGCAGTACACTGTGGCAGAACGACAAGCTCAAGTACCGCGACCTGTCGGCGCCGTTGGCGCTCGGCCGTGTAGTGGTCGTGGGCGACAAGCAGGGCTATCTGCATTTCCTGTCGCGTGAGAACGGCGAGATTCTGGCTCGCGTCAAGCTGAGCGGTGCGATCAGTGCGCAACCGATCCTTGCCGGCCAGACGCTGGTTGTGCAAACGCGCGACGGCAACATCTATGGCTTCCGTCCGGATTAACCGGTGACCGGCAGCACCCGGGCATTTTCCGGGAACGGCCGGCAGCACGCCGGCCGTCTTCGTTTTTAGGGCTTATTCATGAAACCCGTGATCGCGCTCGTAGGGCGCCCCAACGTCGGCAAATCGACGCTATTCAACCGTTTGACCCGCTCGCGCGACGCGCTCGTCGCCGACATGCCCGGGCTCACGCGCGACCGTCACTATGGCGAGGGGCGCGTTGGCGAGCATCCGTATCTGCTGATTGACACCGGCGGCTTCGAACCTGTGGCCAAGGACGGCATCTTCCACGAAATGGCCAAGCAGACGCGCCAGGCCGTGGTCGAGGCCGACGTGGTGATCTATATCGTGGACGGGCGTCAGGGCCTCACGCCGCACGACCAGATCATTGCCGACTACCTGCGCAAGACAGGGCGCAAGATCATGCTCGTGGTCAACAAGGCCGAGGGCATGAAGTACACCGCGGTCGCGAACGACTTCTACGAACTCGGTCTGGGCGATCCGCTGGCCATCTCGGCCGCGCACGGCGATGGCGTGAAGGAAGTCATCGACGAAGCGCTCGCGCCGTTTTACGCCAATCAGGAAGAGAACGAAGAGGACGAGCGCCACGATGGCCGCGTGAGGATCGCCATTGTCGGGCGTCCGAACGTGGGCAAGTCGACGATGGTCAACACGCTGCTCGGCGAAGAGCGTGTGATCGCCTTCGACATGCCGGGCACCACGCGCGACTCGATTCATATCGATTTCGAGCGTCAGGGGCGCAATTACACGCTCATCGATACGGCGGGTCTGCGTCGTCGAGGCAAGGTGTTCGAAGCGGTCGAGAAGTTTTCGGTTGTGAAAACCCTGCAATCGATCGCCGATGCAAACGTTGTGATCCTCATGCTGGATGCCCGTCAGGACATCTCCGATCAGGACGCCCATATCGCCGGCTTCATCGTCGAATCGGGCCGTGCGCTGGTCGTTGGCGTGAACAAGTGGGACGGACTGGACGAGTACACCCGCGATCAGACAAAGCAGGAACTGGAGCGAAAACTCAAATTCCTCTCGTTTGCGAACTTTCACTTCGTTTCGGCCACGAAGGGCACGGGCATTGGCCCACTGATGCGCTCGGTGGACGAGGCGTACGCTGCGGCGATGAGCAAATTGCCGACGCCGAAGCTCACCAAAGCCCTTATCGAGGCGGTGGAGCACCAGCAGCCGCGGCGTTCCGGGTTCTCCCGTCCGAAGCTGCGCTACGCACACCAAGGGGGCTCGAATCCGCCGATCATCGTCATTCACGGGAATAGTCTTGATGGCGTGACCGATACCTATCGGCGCTACCTTGAGAACCGTTTCCGCGAAACTTTTAAGTTGAAGGGCACTCCATTACGAATAGAGTTCCGCAACAGCGCGAACCCTTACGCCAAGGGCGAGTGAAAGCCAGTCCACGGCGGGGTTTTGCTGGCGACGCTAGCAAAATCAGCTATAGTGTGGAAGTCAGGGCGGGAAGCGCGCACACGCCTTGACTTACGGTCATTTGCTAAAAATACAATGGAGTAACTTATGAGCAACAAAGGGCAACTTCTACAAGACCCGTTTCTGAACGCCTTGCGTAAGGAGCATGTTCCCGTCTCGATCTATCTGGTCAACGGTATCAAGCTGCAGGGAAACATCGAGTCGTTCGACCAGTATGTCGTCCTGCTGCGCAACACGGTCACCCAAATGGTCTATAAGCATGCCATTTCGACGGTCGTGCCTGCGCGTCCGGTGAATTTCCATCCGGAAGCCGAGCAGTCCTGATTCAGGCTCGCCCGACCGGGAGTCTCTCCGGCCGGGCGAATTTCTCCTCCCCATCGCCCTCTCTTGTCAAACAGCCCTAATACCCATCTCCTGCGTAGCTTGACAATCAACGCCGCGCTCGTCGGCATCGATTTCGGTAAACTCGATTTCGAAGCCAGTCTCCAGGAACTCGACCTTCTGACGCAATCCGCAGGCGCCACGCCTGTCGTGACCATTACCGGTCGCCGTCATAGCCCCGATGCCAAGCTCTTTATCGGTAGCGGAAAAGCCGAAGAACTGCGTGCCGCCATCGAAGAGTACGATGTCGAACTGGTGATTTTCAATCACGCCCTGACACCCGGTCAGCAGCGTAATCTCGAACATTTGCTGCAGTGTCGCGTCGTCGATCGCACGAGCCTGATCCTCGATATCTTTGCCCAACGCGCGAAGAGTCATGAGGGCAAGCTTCAGGTCGAACTTGCGCAGTTGCAGTACCTGTCCACGCGCCTGGTGCGCGCCTGGACTCACTTGGAACGCCAGAAGGGCGGTATTGGCCTGCGCGGGCCGGGTGAGACGCAGTTGGAAACCGACCGTCGCCTGCTCGGCGACAGAGTGAAGTCGCTCACCGGGCGGCTCGAGAAGCTCAAGCGTCAGCACGACACGCAACGTCGCGCGCGTCAGCGCAGCGGCACCATGTCGATCTCGCTCGTCGGCTATACCAATGCGGGCAAATCCACGCTGTTCAATGCGATGACGAAGGCCAACGCCTACGCCGCGGATCAGTTGTTTGCCACGCTCGATACGACGTCCCGTCGCGTTTATCTTGGCGATCTCGGGAACATCGTGCTGTCTGATACTGTCGGATTCATCCGCGAGTTGCCGCACCAGTTGGTTGCGGCATTCCGGGCGACGCTTGAGGAGACGGTACACGCCGACATGCTGCTGCATGTGGTGGACGCCTCGAGTCAGGTGCGCCAGGAGCAGATGGCCGAGGTCAATGCCGTTTTGGCGGAGATCGATGCGGCCAGCATCCCGCAGATTCTCGTCTGGAACAAGATCGACGCGGTGCCGGAACTGGCCGCACAAGGGCCGAGAATCGAGCGGGACGAAGCCGGGCGCATCACGCGCGTCTTTTTGAGCGCGCGCACCGGTCAGGGCCTCGACCTGCTGCGTGAGGCCATTAGTGAGGCGGTTGTGGCCGGCACTGCTGGGTTACAATCGCAACTCGAAGCGCCCGATGTCCGGCTCATCGATCGTTGGACCGATGTGCCGCGCGCAGAAGACAGATAACACGAGACGTCGCACCGTGAAGGGCGGGTTGCCACGGGGAGTACCGGCAGCACAAGCTCAACACGGGTGACGAACTGGCAAGAGACTAGACGGAGGCCGGGCAAGGCCGCCGATCGGCACACCAGATTCGGGAACTACGCGCGAACCGGCAGCATGCGCGCTCCGATGTGAGGCGCGCCGGTCGCAACGCCAAGACCGCTTCAGTCACCACGCTTCTACCTATGCTTCCAAGAGCTTTGATGCGACGAGTTGGCTTGATTTTTTCCCTGAACGACCCGCGCTGGGGGCGGGACGGCGGCGGCGATGCGCCGTCCGGTAATCAGGAGCCGAACCGCCCCGATCGTGCGAACAATCCGAATTCGCAGGATCCGAAGGAGCCGCAGCGCGGACCGCAGGGTCCTCAGCAGGATGGCCCGCCCGATCTCGACGAACTGTGGCGCGATTTCAATCGGCGTCTTAACCGTATCTTCGGCCGCAAGGGTGGCGGAGGCGGTAATAACGGCGGATCGAACAATTTCTCCGGTGGCTCGCGCGGATCGAGCATCGGCGTTGGCGTTGTCGTCGCGCTGGCGTTTCTGATCTGGCTGGCCACGGGCGTCTTCATCGTCCAGGAAGGGCAAGTCGGTGTCGTGACGCAATTCGGCAAATACAAATACACGACGACCTCGGGTATTCAATGGCGTTTGCCGTATCCGTTCCAGTCGGTCGAGATCGTCAACATGTCGCAGATCCGTTCGGTTGAAATCGGCCGTTCGAACACGATTCGCGATACCGATCTGAAGGATTCGTCGATGCTCACGGGCGATGAAAACATCATCGACGTGCGCTTTGCCGTGCAGTACCGCATCAAGGATGCGACCGAGTTCCTGTTCAATAATGTGGACGCCGAATCGTCGGTGAATCTGGCGGCGCAAACGGCGGTTCGCGAAATCGTCGGCAAGAGCAAGATGGACTTTGTGCTCTATGCCGGTCGTGAAGAGATCGCCAACGAACTGGTCACCTCGATCCAGCGCATTCTGGATGGTTACAAGACCGGCATTCTGGTCACGAGCGTGACGATGCAAAGCGTGCAGCCGCCTGAGCAGGTGCAGGCCGCTTTCGACGACGCAGTGAAAGCCGGTCAGGATCTGGAGCGCGCGAAGAACGAAGCGCAGGCCTATGCCAATGACGTGATTCCGCGTGCCAAGGGTACGGCGTCGCGTCTGGCGGAAGAGGCTGCCGGGTACAAGGCACGCGTGGTGTCGCAGGCACAGGGGGATGCCGATCGCTTCAAGTCGGTGCAGGAAGCCTATGCCAAGGCGCCGGGTGTCATTCGCGAGCGGATGTATCTCGATACCATGCAGCAGATCTATTCGCGCACCACGAAGATCATGGTGGATTCGAAGAACAACAGCCTGTTGTATCTGCCGTTGGACAAGATCATGGAACGTTCGCGTGGCGACGCGTCGAGCCCGGCACCGGCGTCCGGTGTGGCAGGGAACGCGGCCACCGGATCGTCTGCTGCGGATGACAGCACTGACGCCGACCATGATCGATCGCGCGCGGCACTGCGCAACCGCGACCGCGATTCACGCTAAGGGGATAAGCGCATGAACCGTATTGGAACCGTTATTGTTGCGCTGATCGTTTTGTTGATCGTGCTTGCCTCGACCATGTTCGTGGTGGATCAGCGCCGTTTTGCCGTGGTGTTCTCCCTGGGGGAAATCCGCGACGTTTATAGTGAACCTGGCCTGAAATTCAAACTGCCGCCGCCGCTCCAGACCGTGCTGTATCTGGACAAGCGCATCATGACCATCGATAACCCGGAGCCGGAGCGCTTCATCACGGCCGAGAAGAAGAACCTGATCGTCGACTCGTATGTGAAGTGGCGTATCGTCGACCCGCGCAAGTTCTATGTGAGCTTCAAGGGTGACAACCGACTGGCTCAGGACCGTCTGACGCAGCAGATTCGTTCGGCATTGCAGGAAGCCTTCACCAAGCGCACGGTGACCGAAGTGGTGTCGTCGCAGCGTGAGCAAGTGATGCAGTGGGTCAAGCAGAAGGTCGGTGACGAGGCTGCGCAAGTCGGTATCGAAATTGTGGACGTGCGGATGCGTCGCGTCGATTTGGCTGCCGGCATCAGCGACTCGGTCTATAGCCGGATGGCTGCCGAGCGGAAGCGCGTGGCGAATGAGCTGCGTTCGACCGGTGCTGCCGAGGCCGAGCAGATTCGTGCCGACGCCGACCGTCAGCGCGATGTGGTCGTGGCGGAAGCCTATGCCAAGGCCCAGCAGGTCAAGGGTGAAGGCGATGCGACTGCCGCAGGTATCTACGCGCAGGCGTTTGGCCGCGATCCGCAGTTCGCTCAGTTCTATCAGAGCCTCGAAGCGTACAAGGCGACCTTCCGTGACAAGAAGGACGTAATCATTGCCGACCCGAACAGCGATTTCTTCCGATTCATGCGCAGTTCCGGTGGTGCTGGCGTGTCGGGCGGAAAAGCGGGAAAATAGCGCGCTTGACATCCGAGTAGCTGCCACCGCCCGCGTCAAACGCGGGCGGTGGCGTTTTGGCCGAGTCCCCCTGTGACCAGCAGCACCATCATTCTCGCTTTGGCCCTCATGCTGATCGTCGAGGGATTGTTTCCGTTTGTTGCCCCGGAACGTTGGCGGCAAAGTTTTCGTAAAATAACGGAAATGCCGTCCGGCCAGATTCGCTTTTTCGGCCTGGCCGCCGTCTCGCTGGGGCTGATCCTGATGCTACTGGCCGACCACTAAAAGGCGCTTCCCTGCGCCGCCTGAATACCGAAATACCCATGCCGAACTGGCTACTCCCCGAAAATATCGCCGACGTGCTGCCGTCCGAGGCGCGCAAGATCGAAGATCTGCGACGTCTCATGCTCGATCGCTTCCGCACCTACGGGTACGAACTCGTAATGCCGCCGATGCTCGAGTACGTCGAGTCGCTGCTGACCGGCACCGGCCACGATCTCGATCTGCGCACCTTCAAGCTTGTCGATCAGCTCTCGGGCCGCACGATGGGCCTGCGCGCCGACATCACGCCGCAAATCGCCCGTATCGACGCCCATTTGCTCAATCGCAAGGGGGTGACGCGCCTGTGCTACGCGGGGAGTGTGCTGTTCACGCGGCCGCGTAACCTGCTGGCCACGCGCGAGCCGTTCCAGATCGGTGCCGAAATCTTCGGACATAGCGGACTGGAAGCCGATCTCGAGATTCAGGAGCTGCTGCTTTATTGCCTGCAACTTGCCGGCCTGAAGCAGATTCGTATCGATTTGTGCCACGCCGGCGTGCTGGAAGCGCTGATCGAGGGCGTGCCGGTCGCTGAGGCCATCGAGAGCGAGTTGTTCGGGGCGCTCGCGACCAAGGACGTGCCACAACTCGAGGCGCTGACCCGTGACCTGCCGGCGCACCTGCGCGATGCGTTGCTGGCGTTGACCACGTTGTACGGTGAGCCGTCCGAGACGCTCGCCCGAGCTCGCAAGGTCCTGCCGGACCTGCCGGGCGTGACGGCCGCGCTCGACGACCTGGCCTATCTGGCGGCGTCCCAGAGCAAGGACGGCCCGGCGGTACTGTCCATCGATCTGGCTGACCTGCGTGGCTATCAGTATCACAGCGGCGTGATGTTCGCGGCATATGTCGACGGTATTCCCAATGCGATTGCTCGCGGTGGTCGCTACGACAAGGTGGGGCAGGCGTTCGGCCGTGATCGTCCGGCAACCGGTTTTTCGCTCGATTTGCGTGAGTTGGCGGCAATTTCCCCGGTGGAAGCGCGGAGTAACGCGATTTTGGCGCCTGCGGACGATGTTCCGGGCTTGCGCGCCAAGATCGATAGCCTGCGCGATGCCGGCGAGGTGGTCATCCGCATGCTGCCGGGCCACGACCAGGATTTCGAGGAGTTCACGGGCGATCGTGTCCTTGTCGAAAAAGATGGCCAGTGGGTCGTGACACCCCGGTGAACTTCGCTGAAAAAAGCGGCACTAGCGTCCGTCAACACGGGTAGAATACGTTTTTAACCAAACCAACTATTGTTATGTCCGGCAATGCTTTGAATCAGGGACGCAACGTCGTCGTTATCGGAACCCAGTGGGGCGACGAAGGCAAGGGTAAGGTCGTCGACTGGCTGACCGATCATGCACAAGGCGTGGTGCGTTTCCAAGGGGGCCACAATGCCGGACATACGCTCATCATCGGTGGCAAGAAGACGATTCTGCGCCTGATCCCGTCGGGCATCATGCACAAGGACGTCACTTGCTACATCGGCAATGGCGTGGTGCTCTCGCCCGAAGCGCTGTTCAAGGAAATTGAAGAGCTCGAGAGTGCTGGTCTGAACGTCTGCGGCCGTCTGCGCATTTCCGAAGCCTGTACCCTGATTCTGCCGTACCACATTGCCATCGACCAGGCGCGCGAAGTCCGTCGCGGTGCTGACAAGATCGGCACGACCGGTCGCGGCATCGGCCCGGCGTATGAAGACAAGGTCGCCCGCCGCGCGCTGCGCGTGCAAGATCTGTTCGATCCGGTGACGTTCGCCGAGCGTCTGCGTGAAAACCTCGATTATCACAACTTCGTCCTGACGCAATATCTGGGCGCGAAGGCTGTCGACTTCCAGGAAACGCTGGACAAGATGCTGAGCTATGCGCCGCGTCTGAAGCCGATGATTTCCGACGTGTCGCAGTTGCTCTACGCGGCCAACCGTGAAGGTCAGAACCTGTTGTTTGAAGGCGCACAAGGCACGCTGCTCGACATCGATCACGGCACGTATCCGTTCGTGACCAGCAGCAACTGCGTTGCGGGTGCCGCTTCGGCTGGTGCTGGCGTGGGTCCGCAGCAACTGCATTACGTACTGGGCATTACCAAGGCCTATTGCACGCGCGTCGGCGCAGGTCCGTTCCCGAGCGAACTGTACGATGCGGATAACCCCGCTCGTCAGGAACCGATCGGCCTGCAACTGGCAACGGTCGGCAAGGAATTCGGTTCGGTGACGGGGCGTCCGCGCCGTACCGGCTGGATGGACGCCGCTGCACTCAAGCGTTCGATCCAGATCAACGGTGTGACGGGGCTTTGCATGACGAAGCTCGACGTGCTCGACGGTCTCGATACCGTGCGTCTGTGCGTGGGTTACAAGATCGACGGCAACACGATCGACATTCTGCCGCGCGGCGCTGTCGATGTGGCGCGTTGCGAGCCGGTCTACGAAGACTTCCCCGGCTGGACGCAGAGCACGGTGGGCGTGACGTCGTGGGATCAACTGCCGGTTCAGGCGCAGAACTACCTGAAGCGTATTGAAGAGGTGAGTGGTATTCCGATCGATATGGTGTCGACTGGCCCGGATCGTGACGAAACCATCCTCTTGCGTCATCCCTTCAAGAACTGAAATACCGTAGGACTGGCAAGGCAAACCATGAATCTGCCCCAAAACGACGATAAGAACCTATGGGTCTCGTGGGATGAGTACCATCGACTGATCGAGCGCCTGGCGCTCAAGGTCTATGAGTCCCAATGGAAGTTCGACAAGATTCTGTGTCTGGCCCGTGGTGGCTTGCGTGTGGGCGATCAGCTCGCACGCATCTACGACGTGCCGCTCGCGATTCTGGCGACCAGTTCGTATCGTGAGGCCGAAGGCACTGTTCGCGGCGATCTCGACATCGCTCAGTACATCACCATCACGCGCGGCGAGCTGGAAGGCCGCGTACTGCTGGTCGACGATCTGGTTGATTCGGGAGTGACGCTCGAGCGCGTTGGCAAGCACCTCAAGGAGCGTTTCCCGAAGGTGACTGACGTGCGCTCGGCGGTGCTGTGGCACAAGGCTTGTTCGAAGGTGGCGCCGGATTACGCAGTCGAATTCCTGGCGACGAATCCGTGGATTCACCAGCCCTTCGAAGAGTACGACACGCTGCGTCCGCACAATTTGTCCGCTTGGATCAAGCGCGGCACCTGAGCGGTCTCGGTATGGTCGGCGGCGTCGAGAGGCGTTAGCCGGCGGGGGAAACCCCGGCATGCAGGCGGTGACATCGTGAGATGCGCCGCCTGTTTTGTTTTGTGCGTGCCCTTTGATTTCTTTCGCGTTGCTATCTTGTGACGGTGTGGCAGCGGCATATGGCGGGCAATTTCCCCTCTGCTTGAGGCTTCATCGGTTCGTACGATGTGATTTCATGCAATATCAGTCACGACCTTCGTAGACCCGTCGTCTACGCTTTCGGAACGATGAAGTGGTTTCGCCTCCCTTCCGCGGTTTTTGCCCTCTGGCTTGCGGGCGTGATGGCATTGGCCAGCACGTCGAGTCTTGCTGCGTCGGCCGTGGCGGGGATGCGCACGGCGACCGGACTCCGGTATGTCTATGTGACGAATCAAACGTCCATGGCCAAGGCCAAACTGGCTGCGCTCGATCGTTGCAGGACTCAACTCGCCCCCGGCAGCCGGGGAGGGCGATGTGAAGTGCTGATGGCCGGAAATGGGCCAGCGTACTGGGCTGTGGTGCGTGCTGGCAACGGCGAAATCGGGGTCGCGCTCGGCGATACCCAGACCTCTGCCGTTCAAGACGCGTTTGTCGTTTGCGAGCGCGGTGGCCAATGTTCTGCGGATAGCGCACATGTTTGGTTCGACAACGGTCAACGTCCGGGCAAACGCTTGCTGCCACCGCAGGCTGCACAATCAGCGCCTGCGCAGTGCAGGATACCCACCGGGCAGGTCGTGCGCATGCAGACACGATGTATCAACGGTGAGTGTATTCGTACATATGAGAACGGGTGCACCGTGCGCTTCCAGGCGGCGCGCTGTCTGGACCGAGAGACGAACAGCTACGTCTGGCGACCGAACGGCTGCGACGACGAGGGTTGAGGGGCAGGCATTTGCGAGGCGCGGTTGCCCGCCGGGTGACGCGTTATCTCGCGTATCTGGCTAATTCGGCTCATGTCCATATCAATGACAACGGGCGCCCGAAGGCGCCCGTTTCTCATTGCCGACGGAATACGCGAACGTTAGCTTGCCGACATGCCGCTGTGACGCAGCAAGGCGTCGACCTGCGGGGCGCGACCCCGGAACGCAATAAACGACTCCATGGCTTCCCGACTGCCGCCTACCGCCAGAATTTCGTCGCGATAGCGTGCGCCGGTCGCCGTATCGAGCACCGAGCCGCTCACCTGTGCGGCTTCTTCAAACGCCGCGTAAGCATCTGCCGACAGCACTTCAGCCCACTTGTAGCTGTAGTAGCCCGCCGCGTAACCCCCGGCGAAGATATGGCTGAACGTATTCGGCCAACGCGAGAATTCCGCCTGAGGCGTGACATGCAGTCGATCGTTGATGCGTTTCGAAAGCGCCAGCACAGACTCGCTGCCTCGCGGGTCAAAGTCGTAATGCAGATGCATGTCGAAGTCGGAGAAGACCAACTGACGCAGCATCATCAGGCCACTCTGGAAGTTACGCGCGGCGATCATCTTGTCGAACAGCGCGCGTGGCAACGGGGCGCCCGTATCGACGTGTGCCGTCATGTGTTCCAGCACATCCCATTCCCAGCAGAAGTTCTCCATGAACTGCGACGGCAACTCGACGGCATCCCACTCCACGCCATTGATGCCGGCTACGCCAGCATCTTCCACTTGCGTGAGCATGTGATGCAGGCCGTGACCGAATTCATGGAATAGCGTGATGACGTCGTCATGCGGCAGCAGCGCAGGCTTGTCACCAACGGGCGACGGGAAGTTGCACACGAGGTAGGCGACCGGCGTTTGCAGCGCGCCATCGTGCAAACGCTTGCGCGTGCGGGCGCTGTCCATCCACGCGCCACCGCGCTTGCCTTCGCGGGCGAACAGATCCATGTAGAACTGCGCGACCAGTTCGCCATCGCGCTCGATGCGGAAGAAGCGCACGTCCGGATGCCAAGTTTCGGCGTCTTGCGGGCGAATCGTCACGCCGAACAGCGTGCCCGCGACGCGGAACAGACCGTCGAGTACCTTCGGCAGCGGGAAATACTGGCGGACTTCCGTTTCCGAGAAGGCGTAGCGCTGTTGGCGCAGCTTCTCCGATGCGTAGGCGGTGTCCCACGGCTCCAGTTTGTCGATGCCCAGTGATGTAGCGGCAAACGCTTGCAGCTCCTCCCAGTCCTTCTCTGCATACGGGCGTGCGCGGCGAGCGAGGTCTTCGATGAACTCGAGCACTTGCGCGGGCGATTCGGCCATTTTGGGCTCGAGCGATACCTCGGCATAGTTCTTGAAGCCGAGCATTTGCGCTTCTTCGCGACGCAGGGCGAGTTGCTCGACAATGATCTGGGTGTTGTCCCAGCCGGCTTCGCCATCGCCAAATTTCGGGCCAAGCTCCGATGCACGGGTGACGTTGGCGCGATAGAGTTTCTCGCGAAGCGCCCGGTTGTCGGCGTATTGCAGCACCGGGAAGTATGACGGGAAGTGCAGCGTGAATTTCCAGCCTTCCAGACCCTCACGTTCCGCTGCGGCGCGGGCGGCCGCCTTGTCATCGTCGGGCAAGCCGGCAAGCTCCTTTTCGTCGGTCACGACAAGCGAAAACTTGTTCGTGGCGTCGAGCACGTGGTCCGAAAAGTTCTTGGCCAGGTGTGCCTGTGCTTCCTGAATTTCAGCGAAACGTGGCTTCTGGTCTTCGGGGAGTTCGGCGCCTCCCAGGCGAAAACCACGCATCTCGTTGTCGAGAATCTTCTTGCGTGCCGGCGACAGACCGGCGAACTCCGGGCCGGCCGCAATGGCCTTGTACTTTTCGAACAGCGCCAGATTCTGGCCGACGCTCGCGGAGAATTCGGTGACGCGCGGCAGGTTTTCGCTGTAAGCCGCGCGCAATTCCGGGGTGTCGGCCACGGCGTTCAGGTGTCCGACGATTTCCCAGGCACGGCCCAGGCCTTCGGTGCCGTCTTCCACGGCGTCGAGAATATTGGCCCACGTCGCCGGCGTGGAAGGGTCTGCCGCCCGGTCGACTGCCGCACGCGCCTTCTCCAGCAACACGTCGACAGCGGGCGTTACGTGTTCAGGGCGGATCTCGGCGAAACGGGGGAGTCCTTCGGTATCGAGCAGGGGATTGGTTTGCGGCGTATTCATGCGTTCGTTGTCCACTTGAAGGGGCTTACGAAGAGTGTGGGGGCATCCCGTCGAATTTTCCAGTCGTTTTTTTCAACCGGCACGATTGGGATAGCCAACGGGTAACGTGTTGGAAAGCCATATCCGGCCTACGTTCACCGGATTTTTTGGGGGAATTGGGGTGAGGGCGAACCACGGTCTTGTCACGCGGTACAGACGGAATTTTCGGGACATTCCGAGCGTGGCATCAGCCCATTCGCCGGGCGCTGCGGCACAGGCCCAAAAACCACAAGGGCGCACCCGGCCTGTTGGTCGGGAGCGCCCTGTGAGAACAGCGGTGCTGCTTGGCGATCAGGCGTTCAGTGCGCGCTCGGCTGCCTCGATGGTATTCACGAGAAGCATGGTGATCGTCATCGGACCGACGCCGCCCGGCACCGGCGTGATGTAGCCAGCCACATCCTTGACGCCGTGGAAGTCGACGTCACCGCACAGCTTGCCTTCGTCGTCACGGTTCATGCCGACGTCGATCACCGCCGCGCCGGGCTTGATCATGTCGGCCGTGACGATATTGCGCTTCCCCACGGCGGCGACGATAACGTCGGCGTTGCGGGTGTGAGCAGCCAGATCACGCGTCTTGCTATTGCAGATCGTGACCGTGGCGCCCGCCTGAAGCAGCATCATGGCCATCGGCTTGCCAACGATGTTCGATGCACCGATCACCACGGCCACCGCGCCGCGCAACGGGAAATCCACCGATTCGAGCATCTTCATGCAGCCGTACGGCGTGCATGGGCGGAACAGCGGGGCGCCGGTCATCAGGGCGCCGGCATTCGAAACGTGGAAGCCGTCGACGTCCTTTTCCGGCGCGATGGCTTCGAGCACCTTGTGGCTATCGATGTGCTTCGGCAGGGGGAGTTGCACGAGAATGCCGTTGATCTTCGGATCGCGATTGAGTTCATCGATGCGGGCGAGCAGGGCGTTCTCCGTCAGGTCCGCCGGATAGCGGTCGAGCGACGAATACAGGCCGTTGTCTTCGCAAGCCTTGACCTTGTTGCGCACGTAGACCTGGCTGGCAGGGTCTTCGCCGACCAGAATCACGGCGAGACCGGGCTGATGGCCGCGGGCGGTGAGGGCGGCGGCGCGCGTGGCAACTTCGGCGCGAATGCGTTTGGCGAGGGCGTTGCCGTCGATGAGGGTGGCGGTCATGATGCGTGGATGTCGTATGAAGGAAGGGGGCTGGCCCGAGGGGCCGGATACGGCAGCGCTGGTCAGGCGGGTGACGGGCGCAAAGACCGTATTATAACGGCGCGCCGGAACGGGCGGGAGATAGTGGAATAGGGTGCGAGAAGGGGCGGGAAGGGGCGAGAGAGCGCGAGGGGGCGCGAGATGGCGGGAGAGCGTAGGAGAGGGCGAGTTGCCGGGAACGCGCATTGAAGTGTGTTCAAGCGTGCGTTTTCGGCTGCCATTCGAGGGCTTGGGGAAGCCAAAGGCTTCGTGGAACCGGCGCTGCTCGATGTTTATGGCGAGCAACGCCATACAGACGTTACCCGGCCGACAATTTGCCGACCGTTAGTCTGGCACCCCGTCAGTGGATCAACGAGGTGCCGTGCATGCGGCAGTCTGTGCCTCGGTCAGGGGCGAGGCGACCCGCTCGAGCGCTTGGAGAGAGCGAGACGGAGCAAGTCGGCGACAGTATTGACGTTGAGCTTCTCCATGATGTTGGCCCGGTGGGCCTCGACCGTTTTGATGCTGATGCCAAGATCATCGGCAATCTGCTTGTTCAGGCGGCCGGCAATAATGCGTTCCAGTACCTGATGTTCGCGGCTCGTGAGCTTGGAGAGCAGGTCCTCGGCGGCTTGCTGCTCACGTTGGCTGCTGGCGTCTTGACGCGCCTTCGACAGCATCCGCTCGACCTGAGCGCGGAGTTCCGCTTCGTCGAACGGCTTTTCGATGAAGTCCATCGCACCTTTCTTCATCGTATCGACCGCCATCGGCACGTCACCGTGACCCGTCACGAAGATAATCGGAATGTTGAAGCGGTTTTCGACCAGCTTTTCCTGAAGCTCCAGCCCGCTCATGCCGGGCATGCGGACGTCGAGAATCAGGCAGCCAACCTGATGTCCGTTGTAGTGCGAAAGAAACTCCTCGGCACTGGCAAAACCTCGTACATGGTAGCCATTGGCCTCGAGAAGCCAGCGAAGCGAGTCACGGACCGCTTCGTCGTCATCGACAACGAAGACGGTTTCTTGGTCAATATTGGTGTTGGGTGTTGTCATAGTCCTCCCCCGGATCCGGATGTCGTATCGCCTTCTAACGGTAACAGAATACAAAAAGTACAACCATTCCGCACGCCGTCGATTTCATTGTTTTCTACCCAAAGACGGCCGTGGTGCGATTCAATGATCGAACGGCAGATATTCAGGCCCATGCCCATGCCGTCCGATTTCGTGCTGAAAAACGGTTCAAACAATCGTTCGATGGTCGCTTCGTCAACGCCGGGGCCGTGATCCGATACCTGGAATTCGACCGATTTGTCGCGACGTTCCACGTGCAGACGCACGGTGGAATCGCGTCGTTGGCCCGGCGGCGGCGTATAGCCGTGCATGGCTTCGGCGGCATTCTTGAGCAGGTTCACGAGCACCTGTTCGATGAGCACCGGGTCGACGTTGATCTGCGGCAGTCCTGCGGGCAACTCGGTGACGATACGAATGCGCCGCTTGCGTGCCTCGATTTCGGCGAGACCCACGGCGTCCGCTACGATCTCATAAATCGATGACGGTTGGCGTTTCGGTTCGCTGCGCTTCACGAACGCACGAATTCGTTTGATGATCATGCCCGCGCGAACCGCCTGCTGAGACGTTTTCTCCAGCGCAGGCAGTAACGTTTCCGGCGAGGTCCGTCCCGCGCGAACGAGGGCCGCTGTGCCCATGCAATAGTTGTTGATGGCTGCGAGCGGCTGGTTCAGTTCGTGGGCGAGCGACGAGGCCATTTCGCCCATCGTCGTCAGACGCCCCGTGAACTGTAGACGCTCTTCTTCCTGACGGGCCAACTCTTCGGCGTGACGTCGCGCCGTAATGTCGGTTGCCACCTGCAACTGTGCCAAATGGCCGTCCACCCACTGAATATATTGACGTCGGACTTCGAACCATTTCTGGTGCGTGGGCAGATAGATCTCCTGCGTCTCGGCGGCCGTGTCGGTGAGCGACGCGGCGGGCAAGCCGGCAAACGCATCGACCATATCGATATGGTCGAGCGAGGCCGGCGAGAGTTCTCCGCCGCCCGACAATTCCAGATGGCCCTCGGGACGCGTGCCGAACAACTGGCGGTAATAGCGGTTTGCAAACAGCAACTCAGCCTTGTCGACGGCGAGTACGGACACCGACGCGTCGAGACTTTCGAGAACGGTCGTGAACCGCTCATGCGCGGCGGCGAGTTCCTCGCGCGCCCGCTTCGGTTCGCTGATGTCGGTCAGCGAGGACATCCAGCCCGTTTGGCGGCCGTGCGCGTCCACGAGCGGTGAGACGAACATGCGCGCGTAGAAGATCGTGCCGTCCTTGCGCTGCACGCGAATTTCGAAGCCATGCGAGGGCGCCTTGCCACGCAGTGTCATGTCGATGCGACGCTGCATCTCGTGGATGTCATCCTTGGGCCAGTAAGGATAGGGCGGTGCCCGGTTCATGAGATCCGGCTCGTCCCAGCCCGTCATCCGGCAGAACGCGGGGTTCACATAAGTGATGTGGCCCTGAAGGTCGAGCACCCGCATGCCGATCACGATCGAGTTTTCCATCGCGCGGCGGAACGACGTCTCGTTGAACAGCGCCTGTTGTGCCTCGAACCGCTGGCGCGTATGCCGCCACAGACTCCAGAGGCTCCAGAGAACGAAGCAGGACAAGCCCGCAATCAGCCAGACCAGCGTGTTGTTGACGAAATTGCCGACCGCCGGATACGAGTAGATTCGCACGGCAAGACTGTGACCGGGCGGATCGAGGAGCAGCTCGTAAGAGACGTCGCGAGGTAATGGCGGGCGTGTCGACGTCGTCGCCAACTCGTTGTTGTGTGTGTCGATGAACGACACCTTGAATTTGTCGCCAAGCTCTTGCGGCAACTCGTGAATGAGCAGGCCCTCCACGGAATACACCGCGCTGATCGTGCCGAGAAATTCTCGCTCGCGCAGCACGGGGACCTGCACAACGATATAGCTTGCCCCGGAGGCGTCGTAGATCAGCGTGGAATAGGCCGAGCGGCGCGAATCGCGGGCCGCGCGGAACGCGACCAGCAGTTCATCCTCCATCGGATGCTGCGCCGAGCCTTGCAACCGCGAAGCGAAAGGCGAATCGGCCGGCACCGCCCATTTCGGACGCTGCGACGCATCGAGCCAGTTCATGAAGACGATGTCCGCATGATTCTGCATCAGTTCGCTCGCCGTATTCTGGAAGTGCGTCACGTCCTGCGGCTTTGCCGCCGTGTCGCGGGCAAGAGAACTGATTTGGTCCTGAATGGCCAGCATGTTGAGGCGGATCTGCTGCTGCGCCCATGCCACGTTCCGATACAACGTGTCCTGCTGTTGCTCGGTCTCGCGGCGATTCAGACTCCACAGGATCAAACTCATCACCACGAGGAAGATCACAATGGAGACGAGCGGGACCAGCAAGTAGTAATGCGACTCCGCGAACCCTTGCAACCAGCGGTTGGAGCGGGCAGGGGACGTGGCGGACCGGGACGGCGGAGCGGAGTTGGCAAGGCGTGGCGAAAGCATGGCGAGATTGTAGCGCAGGCCGGCCGGTTTCCCCCTTGCCGGAACCTGTTAGGGATTGCTTTTCGGATGTGTCCGATCTTTTGGGTAAGACGACAGCGCAAAGTGCTGCTGAGACCGATCGGTACGCTTTCGAATCGTGATCTGATAGTGCCGGCAACCCCTTGATTTTATGTGCACCGCAACAGAATTTCGCATCATGAAATTTATTATCGTAATCTGAAATTTCGCTTGCGAAGGCAGGAATAACCTTCGTACAATGCCCCGGTAAAAAAGCCGGTGGGCCCGTCCATGAAGCGGGTATCGACCGTTACGCCAACCCGCTAACGACAGACAAGGAGACACCATGTCCGCCGTACCTGAAGAAGCCCTGAAGATCGTATCCCCTGCGGACGCTGATCCCCAAGAAACGCAAGAATGGCTGGCCTCGCTCGAAGGCGTGCTGGCTGCTGAGGGCCCGGAACGTGCCCACTACCTGCTCGAGAAGCTGATCGAGTTCGCTCGTATTAATGGCGAACATCACCCGTTCTCGGCCAACACCCCCTATATCAACACCATCCCTGTCGACCAGCAGGCCCGTATTCCCGGCGATCAGGAGATCGAGCACACGATCCGCTCGTACACCCGCTGGAATGCGATCGCGATGGTGCTGCGTGCCGGCAAGGACACGAACGTTGGCGGCCACATTGCCTCGTTCGCCTCGGCAGCAACGCTTTACGACGTCGGTTTCAATCACTTCTGGCACGCCCCTTCCGACAAGCACGGTGGCGATCTGGTCTTCGTGCAAGGACACTCGTCGCCGGGCGTATATAGCCGCGCGTTCTTGCTGGGTCGTCTGGAAATGAGCCAGCTCGAGAATTTCCGTCAGGAAGTGGATGGTGGCGGTCTGTCGTCGTACCCGCACCCGTGGCTGATGCCTGACTTCTGGCAGTTCCCGACGGTGTCGATGGGACTGGGCCCGATCATGGCGATCTACCAGGCGCGCTTCATGAAGTACCTCGAGTCGCGCGCTATCGTGAAGACCGAAGGCCGCAAGGTCTGGGCGTTCCTTGGTGACGGCGAAACGGATGAGCCGGAATCGCTGGGTGCCATCGGCATGGCCGGTCGTGAGCAGCTCGACAACCTCGTGTTCGTGATCAACTGTAATCTGCAGCGCCTGGACGGCCCGGTGCGCGGTAATGGCAAGATCATTCAGGAACTCGAGTCGGAATTCCGTGGTGCCGGCTGGAACGTCATCAAGGTGATCTGGGGCAGCCGCTGGGATTCGCTGCTTGCCCGCGACAAGAAGGGCTTGCTGATGAAGCGCATGATGGAGTGCGTGGACGGCGAGTATCAGACGTACAAGTCGAAGGATGGCGCCTACGTTCGCGAGCACTTCTTCAACACGCCGGAACTCAAGGCGATGGTCGCCGATTGGTCCGATGAAGACATCTGGGCGCTGAACCGCGGCGGCCATGATCCGCACAAGATTTACGCGGCGTATCAGTCGGCCACGCAACACAAGGGGCAACCGACCGTCATCCTGGCCAAGACCATCAAGGGTTATGGCATGGGCGAGGCCGGTCAGGCCATGAACATTACCCACCAGCAGAAGAAGATGCCGGTGGAGTCGCTCAAGAAATTCCGCGACCAGTTCAAGCTGCCGATCCCGGACGATCAGATTGCCGACGTGCCGTACCTGAAGTTCGAGGAAGGCTCGAAGGAACTGGAATACATGCGCGCTCGCCGCATGGAGCTGGGTGGCTACCTGCCGCAGCGCCGCACCAAGGCGGCCTCGCTGCCGGTGCCCGCATTGGGCGCATTCGACGCACTGCTCAAGGCGACCGCCGAAGGGCGTGAGATTTCGACGACGATGGCGTTCGTGCGTATTCTCAACGTGCTGCTCAAGGACAAGGCGCTGGGTCAGCGTATCGTGCCGATCGTGCCGGATGAATCGCGCACCTTCGGTATGGAAGGTCTGTTCCGCCAGATCGGTATCTGGAGCCAGGTCGGCCAGCGTTACATCCCGCAGGATCAGGATCAACTGATGTTC
>NZ_JAELTP010000617.1 GCF_016428915.1 Pandoraea sp. ASV26 | reverse complement strand
GCTCGACATATTAAGCTTCAAGAGCTATCTGCTCCGATTTCTCGCAGCAACGACGCAAGTCGCCCCGTGGACATTTGAACCAATCATCAAAATGATCTCTGCGACAGCCGATGCTGCCGTGAAAGTCTGTACCGCAAAGTTCGGAACTGAGTTCAAAGGCGTCATCTTTCGCGGCATTGACGGCACTGGCTACCGCTATAACTGGGTTCCAGGAAGCCTCAACCGAGGACAAGTTGATGTGGGCTCGCATATGAATGCCTTGTCAGCAGTCATGTACAATCTGGTACAGAAAGTTAAACCACCGGCGACGAGTGATGATCGCGGTACATCAGAAGGCAATCCGACTGCGGGCAGAGATGACGACTCGGATGCTTCACCCCCGAGAAATATTACAACAGCTGACAAGGCTGGTGCAGGGA
>NZ_JAELTP010000616.1 GCF_016428915.1 Pandoraea sp. ASV26 | reverse complement strand
GTGTCAAAGGTTCGTCTGCGTCTGAATCACCAGCCTCCAAATGACTCTCACTCAAGTTAAATGACCAGCATATAAACTCATTTCGGATGCAAATGGAATGCCAACTAAATTTCACCATCTCCGTATCCGGCTCAAGACGGAACAACACAGACTCTTGAACTGGGCCGACGCCGCCAACTTGACAGAAGATTGTAGTTTTGGCAGCACTACATTGCGTTTAAATGAACCTCTCATACAGGACGTTTTACGTGCGCAAGAGAGAATCCTTGCAGAATACTGGAATGCCGACAACCAGTATCGACTCATAGTCGAGGATGCCAAAGATGCCGGGGCAACAACGAATGAAGGTGCCGACATTCAGCAACGATTCCCCAGCAGCAGAAGCTCAATTGAATCACGGGCCCTACGCTGTGTGGACA
>NZ_JAELTP010000615.1 GCF_016428915.1 Pandoraea sp. ASV26 | reverse complement strand
ACTTTTATTTGATAGTGATATGGGTAAATACTTGTTCTGATACTGAGTTATCTCTACGACAACATTACCAGATTAGCGTTGCCCAGCATTAGCCTGACAAGTCCAATAGCTTGGCATGCTTCATTAGTAACCTTATTTTCCGACTCTGCGGAGAATGAGCCTTGTAACAAAGTGATGGAGGGGGAATGTCCCCGAGTCTAAATAGCCTGCTTTGTAACTCCGTCAGTGACCGGGTGCTTTAACCGAGGCGGCCTAGATCGTCCATCTTCTAAAACGACAAATGTGGAGGACAAGAGGTACGATTTGCACAGCAAATCCCAACGCCTCCATAGAAAACTGAGCAACTGAGCTCAGTCAAGACTCACAATTCTGTGTCGGAAACAAGGAAACAGGAAAACTATCCAAGCATGCCCATACAG
>NZ_JAELTP010000614.1 GCF_016428915.1 Pandoraea sp. ASV26 | reverse complement strand
GGGTATAACAAGGGGATGTTCATCTAAGTTGTCTGTCCATTTCCAGAAGCGGTGGCTGAGGTCGGCTCCTGACTTGTCACTGCTGCGGATCAACGGGCAAAGCGATTCGCCGGCTTCGAAGCAACCCTTAAAGAAAGGTCAGCTATTGTGTCTGTGTCTTGAGTGTTATTGAACCAGCCCTGAAAATAAGTTAGCAATTTACTTTTTAGGTCTTAAAATGTAACATGAGTTGATTCACCCGGCCGTATACGACATCATTGACGTCCATAACTCCGTCTAGAACCAGGCGCCCAACACGCCCAGGGAACATGCTCGCAAAAGTATTACCGAAAACAGTTCCATAGGATATGCCGATATACTGCAGCCTTAATTTACTCCCTTCCTCGTATGAGGTGTCTGATCGAAGCTCAAGCCTGGAA
>NZ_JAELTP010000613.1 GCF_016428915.1 Pandoraea sp. ASV26 | reverse complement strand
CGCCCAGATACTTTATTCTGCCGCGCCGTCGGCCACATTATGGTCATTGGTGATGACGAATCCCAACCTCTGATGGCAGACCAGGGTCAGGACCAGGACAGGCCCGGCCAAGGAGGCCGTGGTGACTTTCGTCATGTCCGCGACGATGACACAGAGCACGGGCGCCCCAAGACAATGAATACTTCCACGACCGTTACTGCTCACCCGATAGATTCGGGTCAATCAGATACTGCTGGCGGCAACTCCTCTGGCTCCGACTCTGCGCTGTGTGCGCCGCAATCCGATAATGGCGGCCTGCAGACGCCTCGCTTCACGCGGCATTGGTCGCGAAACGGCGGCAAATGGTTGACGCGGGTGCCATATCCCATTCAAAGGATTGGCCGCGCCGTAGGCAAATGGACGCGAGGCCCACCCAACGC
>NZ_JAELTP010000612.1 GCF_016428915.1 Pandoraea sp. ASV26 | reverse complement strand
CCATTTTTTCAAGCAGAAGCCTGCATACGAGCTACACAATATCGTCTCGTGGGCTCGGAGATGTGTATAAGAGACAGGGCGGTGAGGTTGGTGCCTCATCTTCCCTTGCGCCGAAGATTGGTCCTCTTGGTCTATCCCCCAAGAAGGTCGGTGAAGACATCGCGAAGGCGACTGGTGACTGGGTAAGAAGTGCTTCAAGCTACGGCGGACCGACATACTAACCCAGAAATATAGAAAGGCTTGCGCGTAACTGTCAAGCTCACTATCCAGAACCGTCAGGCTCAGGTCTCCGTCGTACCCACCGCGTCCTCCCTTAACCTGTCTCTTATACACATCTGACGCTCCCGACGAACCGAGGGGGGTGTTGATGGCGGGGGGGGGGGGGGGATGAAAGAGAGGGGGGGGGGGGGGGGGGGGGG
>NZ_JAELTP010000611.1 GCF_016428915.1 Pandoraea sp. ASV26 | reverse complement strand
TCTCTCCCCTCTACCCCCCCCTTCTCCCTCCCACCCTTTTTTTTAATGATACGGCGACCCCCGATATCTACACACCACACGGTTCGTCGGCAGCGTCAGATGTGTATAAGAGACAGATGCCCGTTTGCCGAGTCGAAGCGGCCAATGTTGCGAGACCGTGGGCGCTTCTGTAAGGACAAAGAGGTTAGCTCATCATGCACTGCAGCATAAACCAAACGCTTTTACACACACCTTCGCATAGCGGTAAACGTCATGTCACCCTGTTTACCTCTCCGAACCATCCTCGCAAGTACCTTGGCATAGTTGTTTGCAACCTCCCAATAACGTCCAACATGGCTGAGAATTTCAATGAAGAATTCGATCCGCGGGTCAACTTCACATCCAATTGTCGCGGCATGGACAAGCAGCAGCCTTGCAGC
>NZ_JAELTP010000610.1 GCF_016428915.1 Pandoraea sp. ASV26 | reverse complement strand
GTCTATTCCAAACGTACAAGTTTCCGATACCATGCCTCCAACCCATGGACACAGATGATCCATTTTACGCACACAGCGTCCCAATTCACTGGAGTGATGCGCCCGGTCCGGCTTCCACTGGCGGCAGCTAGAACACCACTTAGGTCGCCCATCGGCTTCGCACTCAAACACTTCCTTGCTATAAAACGTCTCGAGTCCGGGACTGTCAGGGTTCGTAGCGGGCGGCGCCCAGCCTTCGGGGTCAAAAGTTGGCGCGCTGCGTTGGCGTCGTCGCTTCTTGTTGCTTCGTTTCTCCGACGTGTCGTTTTCCTCGTAGCCTAGGGGGACGAAGCCTGGGTTTGTCTGGACGGTGATGAATGTGCGCAGATATGTCGCAATCATGAGAAGGAAGAGAAGGAAGTAGAGGACAATGAATGCCGC
>NZ_JAELTP010000609.1 GCF_016428915.1 Pandoraea sp. ASV26 | reverse complement strand
GTCCTACGCAAAGATGAGGAGGGTCAGTGAATATCGAGAAACTAGCCCATTAGACTAAATTGCAGACACACGCCCGAATTCATGCTAAGTTACGGTCTTGCCTTAGTACTACTGCATGCATGTGGCTATTAAAGTAGATATCTTTGCCCCAGCGCTTTGGAAAAAAAAAACCCCCAAATGCACCTATCACATTCGTTATTATGTCGTAAACCTACAATACCATAGTTACTACCTACCAAGTCCCCAAATCGTCCATTGAAGTTGACACCCAGCCATTTGTCTTCAAAGAAGATAGCGGAAACTCTTAATCTCCCGGTCTGTCTTTTGCGACAAATCGTCCGCCGACTGCTGACTCGCTGCCATATCCTCAACGCGTCCGTATCGTCTATCTCTGCGCTTGTTTTCCCAGCTGTAGTAGAC
>NZ_JAELTP010000608.1 GCF_016428915.1 Pandoraea sp. ASV26 | reverse complement strand
GTCATAATACACTACTCCACTGGGGCGTGCAGGAGGACAGTTACCAGTGGCTGTCTTGGGCCTCTGATACATCTCAACAATGGACGTTAGACTGGCTGAACGGATGCTTGGATCAGTAGATCCTGCATAATAGCGATCAGAAGGTCGAGATGCGCAGGACACAGAAGAGCTAGGTGTCCTAGCACGGCCCGACGCTGTGCCGTCGTGGCTTGGTCCAGGTGACGGACCAGAAGGAAGAGAGTTTGTGGACCTGTTCATGTCTGGACGCAGAGCAAGCGGAGGAGGGCGACGTGTACAATGCGAGTATAGTGACTTATATGGTGCCTGTAAAGGTTTTTAAGTCAATAATAAGCCTACTGTCTGGTAACAACGGAATCGAACGTACCTGCGAGCTCCGATGTACGTCAGCTAGTCGAGCGC
>NZ_JAELTP010000062.1 GCF_016428915.1 Pandoraea sp. ASV26 | reverse complement strand
GGGGCTCACTTGCTTGACCCACTGGCTGAAATCCGCAAGCTCGGCCTTGGGCTTCTGCGTGAAAAGGTTGTAAGCAAGGCGCACCGTCAACAGCCCTTCGCGGTGCAGTTCCTCGATGATGCTGTAGTCCTCGGGGTAATTCTGGAAGCCGCCGCCGGCATCGATCACGCCCGTCACACCGAGCCGGTTCACTTCGCGCATGAAGTGGCGTGTCGAGTTCTTCTGATAATCCGGGGGCAACTTCGGCCCCTTGGCGAGCGTGGCGTAGAGAATAGTCGCGTTCGGTTTTGCGAGCAGCAAGCCGGTCGGGTTGCCCGACGCGTCGCGCACGATCTCGCCGCCCGGCGGGTTGGGCGTGTCTTTGGTGTAGCCCACGGTGCGCAAGGCCGCGCCATTGAGAATCGCGCGGTCGTACAGGTGCAGGATGAACACCGGCGTGTCGGGCGCGACGGCGTTCAGCTCATCGATGCTCGGCAGACGCTTTTCGGCGAACTGATGCTCCGTGAAGCCACCCACGACCCGAACCCACTGCGGCGCAGGCGTGCGGTCGACCTGATCCTTCAACATGCGCATGGCGTCGGCCAGCGAGCGAACGCCGTCCCAGCGCAGCTCCATGTTGTAGTTGAGGCCACCCCGGATGATGTGCATGTGACTGTCGATCAGTCCGGGGATGACGCGGCGGCCCTGCAAGTCGATGACCCGCGTAGCGTTGCCAGCCAGCCGCATCACGTCGTCGCGCGTGCCCACGGCGGTAAATGTTCCGCCGGCGAGCGCGACGGCCTCGGCTTGCGGGTTGGCGCGGTCGAGCGTGGTGAACTTGCCGTTGACCAGAATGAGGTCGGGCGTGGGGGTCGTCATGGTCCGCCTCCGGTCAACGGTTCGCCGGAACGGGCAGAATCGCTTCGTGCGGCGTTGCGGTGCGCTGCGCAGCCTTGTGAACCATCGTGTAGGCGTAGTCGACACCCATGCCATACGCGCCCGAATGCTCCTTGACGAGCTTCATCACGGCCTCGTACGTATCGCGGTGCGCCCAGTCGCGCTGCCACTCGAGCAATACCTGTTGCCACGTCACCGGCACGACACCCGCCTGCACCATGCGTTGCATCGCGTAGTCGTGCGCTTCCTTCGACGTGCCGCCCGAGGCGTCCGCCACCATGTAGATCTCGTAACCGCCTTCGAGCATCGCGCACAAGGCGAAGGTGGTGTTACAGACTTCCGTCCACAGACCCGAGACGATGACCTTCTTGCGGCCGATGGCGGCGAGCGCATCGCGCACCTTCTGGTCGTCCCACGAATTCATCGAGGTACGTTCGAGCAGCTTCTGGTTCGGGAAGACGTCGAGCAGTTCCGGGTAGGTGAAGCCCGAGAACGATTCGGACTCTACCGTCGTGATCGTCGTTGGAATGTTGAAGATGCGTGCCGCCTTGGCCAGACCGACGGTGTTGTTCTTGAGTGCCTGACGATCCATCGACTGAACGCCGAAGGCCATCTGCGGCTGATGGTCGATAAAGATGAGCTGGCTGTTCTGCGGGGTAAGGACTTCGAGCTTGGGATTCGACATGGTAGCCTCCGGAGGGAAGAGAAACGAGGCACGGGTCGCGAAGGCACAGCCTACGACCCGCTTCGGAGCTTATGCCCTTCGAACGCCGCCAGCTATCGTCCTTTCGTATTAGTGCCAGCGGTACCTGCCCGGCGCGGGGTCGCCGCCAATGGGTGTCAGGATAGCGCGCACGTTCGTGCTTTTTGGCGAGGCTCGGTGACTTTTGACTGACGTATACTCGGCGGCATCGAATCATGGCTCTGCCTATCCGTATGAACGGGCTTTCTGACAGCGATACCGCCACCGTCTACGTCGTTACCGACGACGTTACGGACAACGACACACTTTGCACGCTGCTTTCGAGCGCCGGTCTGCGCACGCGTGGCTTGGCGTGTGCGGCATCGTTCCTGGCGCGGGAGCGTGCGGCCGGGCCGGCATGTCTGTTGCTGGAGGCGGATCTCGCCGAGGCGGGCGGCGGTCTGGCGTTGCAAGACGCGCTGATCGCGATGCAGGACCCGATCCCGGTGGTCTTCGTCGCCGATCATGCCGACGTGGCAACGAGCGTGCGCAGCATGAAGGCGGGTGCCATCGATTTCCTGACCCGACCGTTCCCCGAGGGCGTGTTGCTGGGCGCGGTGGGCGCTGGGCTCGCGAAGGATCGTCAGCGTCTGGCGCGGGACAAGGCGAGCACCGATGTTGCCGAGCGCGCGCAACGGCTTTCCCAGCGCGAGCGAGAGGTCATGGCGCTCGTGGCGGCGGGCCGCATGAACAAACACATCGCTGACGAACTCGGCATCAGCGAAGTCACCGTCAAGATCCATCGCGGCAATGCGATGCGAAAAATGGAGGCCCGCTCCTTCGCGGACCTCGTCATCATGGCCCACAAGCTGGGCATGACATCTCCTGCGCTTTATCACGGCGGTATCGGTCGGCATCGGCGCGAGCCGGCGTGAGCCCGCGAGAGCTGGCGCTATCCCCCCACGGCTTCTTTCGAGCGACCGCACGGCTGACACGAACTTGTCAGCACCGGGCGGCATAGTGCACGGATGTCGATAGAAGCGCCGCTGCCAGCGGCACGGAGGAAACGTGAGAGCGATTTACAAAGAACTCCTGAAGATCGGAGCGGGTGTGTGCGTGTCTTTGAGCATGAGCGCGGTGTTTGCGCAGGATGATGTGGTGGCACGCGCAGGTGACGTGTCGGTCACGTCGACGGAAGCGGCGGGCTTGTTCCAGTCGCTCAGCCCCGAGAGCCGCGCGCGTCTGTCAGCCGACAACGCCACGCGCGATCAACTCGTGCGCTCGCTGCTGGCCCGCAAGGCGGCGCTGGCGCAAGCCGAGTCGAAGGGATGGGAAAAGCAGCCGCAGGTGCAAGCGGCCATCGAACGCGCCAGACAGGACATTGTGCTGCAATCGTTCCTGAGCTCGATGAGTGTGCCGCCGGCCGATTTCCCGACCGACGCCGACGTGCAGGCCGTATACGAGCGCAATCGCCCGGCGTTCATGCAACCGCGTGCATTGCATCTCGCGCAGATCTACCTCGCGGTACCGCAGGACGCCAGCGAGAAAGTCGTCGAGGCAGCCCGTAAGCGCGCCGCTGACCTGACGAAGCAGGCTCAGGCGAAGCCGGCCACCTTCGAGGCACTTGCGAGGAAGTATTCGGACGACAAAGAAAGCGCTGAGCGCGGCGGCGATGTCGGTTTCGTTCCGGAACCGATGGTCCAGCCGCAGGTGCTCGCGGTGGCGGCGTCACTCAAGGCGGGCGATGTGGCCGGGCCGGTGCGCACGGCCACGGGTTTTCACGTGATCCGTCTGATCGAGGCGCGCGAGGCCGCAGCGCGTCCGCTCGATCAGGTCGCCCCGCAGATCCGCGCATCGCTGCGCGAACAACGCGCACGCCAGATCGCGCAGGCATATCTGGATCAGCTCGTCGCTTCGGGCACGGTCACGATCGATGAAAAGGCCCTCTCGTCGATGCTGACGAAGACGCAGTAAGCGTCTCGGGTGTCTCGCCTGAACTAGCTGCCGCGCAGAATACGCGGCAGCCACTTCCCTTGTATGAGTCCTGCTGCGGCGCCACCGGCCTTGCGCCAATGGCGCTAACGCCCGCTAGCGTCCCGGGATGATCGGCGCCGGCGGCGGTGCGGCCGGCCGCTGCGGCGTCGCCGAATTCCCGAATGCATTTCCCATGCGCTGAGACGTTGCGCTCCAGTTGAACTGGCCGCCGATCTGATTGCTCGGCCGGTTGGCGATGTCTTCCGACTCGAGGCCGGGGGCGCGCCCCCCGGCGAGCGGACTCGACGCCGGCTGCAACTGATTCGTCAGACAGTCATACGACGGCGAGCGCTGTCCGTTCACTTCGACGTCCACACAACCGGATCGCGACGGCGTCTTCGGGGTGCCGCTGGCGCCCGCCGCATCGTCGGCAGCGCTAACGTTCCCGGCCATGCCGAGCATCAATGCGACGGCGCTCGCCAATCCCGCCATGGCCGTCCCCCGCCATTGCAGGTGCTTGTCAAACCTGCGGGTGCCCCGAGTGCTCTCTGCCTTCATGGCATGTCTCCCCGTCAAAAATGTTAGGTAGTCCATCAGGACTCCGACCGAACAAGCATACGTCAGTCCGTGCGTTTTTCGAGAAAGATGAATTTCTCGTGACAAACGTTAGTTGGCTGCCTTTCAGAACGTCTAGGTATCCGTATTCGTGAGGAATGTCGACACGGATTGCGTGCGGACGGGCGATACCCGCGGTGTTTAGCGGTAAGCGCGGGGAATCGTCAGGCCACCGGGGGCACTGCATCGGGCAGAGCCGCGTCGACCTAACAAAGCAGAGTCTTCTATATGCGTTTGATGAAAACGAACCGGCCGTGGCTGCGCTGGGCGGCGGTGTGCGCTGTCACGTTGGGGGGATCGGTGAATGGCGTTGCGATGGCTCAGGAAGCCAAAGCAGCGCAGTCGGACAATCCGCCCGCGGTAAATCCGCAGGCAGGTGCGACGGGATCGGCGGATGCGAAGGAAAAGTCTGCCGACGCGCAAAAGCAAGTCAATATCAATGAGTACGTCGTGCGCGGCAACACGGTGCTCGATGTGCGCACGATCGAAAAGGCCGTCACGCCGTACCTCGGGCCGAACCGTACGCTCGCCGACATCGAAGCCGCCCGCGATGCCTTGCTTGCCGCCTACCAGGCCAAGGGCTATCAGTCGGTGTACGTCGATTTGCCTGAACAGCAAGTCACCGGCGGCATCGTGTATCTGAAGGTGAGCGAGACCAAGCTGGGACGTTTGCGTGTGGTCGGCTCGGAATACCACTCGCCGCGCGAGGTGCGGGATCGCGTGCCGTCGTTGGCCGAAGGCAAGGTGCCGGACTTCAATGCTGCGCAAGCGGAACTCACGGCGCTGAACCGCACGGGCGAGCAACAGGTGGTGCCGCTCGTCAAGCAAGGCGCAGTGCCCGGCACGATGGACGTCGACCTCAAGGTCGAGGACACCAACCCGTGGCGCGCGAGCCTGAGCCTGAACAATGACCGCAGCGCCGATACGAAGCCGCTGCGCATGCTTGCCTCGGTGGGTTACGACAACCTGTGGCAACTCGGCCATCGGGTGTCGATGAGCTTCTTCGGCGCGCCGCAGGACTTCAGCCAGAGCAAGGTGTGGTCGGGCTCGTATGTGGCGCCGCTGGGCACCTCGCCGTGGACGCTCGAACTCAACGGCTATCAGTCGGACAGCAACGTCGCGACCACCGGCGGCACGACCGTGCTCGGCAAGGGGCATGCGATCGGTGTGAAGACGACGTACACGGTGCCGGATACCGGCGCCTGGTATCACGCCTTCAGTCTGGGCGTGGACTTCAAGGACAACACGGAAACCACGCGCTTCGGCACGGCCGGCGATGTGGTGCCGCTCAAGTACGCGCCGGTCACGCTCGGCTACAGCGGCTTCTATCAGGACGAAGACCTGAGCGCGGGCCTGAACACGTCGATCGTCTCGGGCATGTCGAGCTTCCTCGGCTATGGCAGCAGCCCTGCGCAGTTCGATGCGAAGCGCTACAAGGCGTCGCCGAGCTTCATGGTGCTGCGCGCCGATGCGAACGGCACCTATACGTTCGGTGGCGGCTGGCAACTCGCGGCGCGCGTTGCCACGCAGATGACCGATTCGGCACTGATCTCGAACGAACAACTCGCGGGCGGCGGCATGAACTCGGTGCGCGGCTACCTCTCGGCCGAAGCGACGGGCGACTACGGCGTGGTCGGCTCCATCGAGTGGCGTACGCCGCCGATTCCGTTGCTCGGCCCGGTCGTCTCGAACTGGCGCGCCTATGCGTTCTTCGACGGCGCACGCCTCGGATTGCGCGATGCGCTGCCGGAACAGACGTCGCGTTACTCGCTGGCGTCGGTCGGTCTGGGCACGTCGCTGCGCCTGACGTCACACGTGACGGGCCGCGTCGACGCGGCCTATCCGCTGACCAACGGCCCGCGCACGGAACGCTACAAGCCGCGACTGAACTTCAGCGTGACGGCGACCTATTGAGCGACTAGCGAACCGTCCGAAAAAGACACATCCGAACTTCACGACACAACATTCACGACCTGATGCCTGGTGCGCCTCTTGAACGCGTCGGGCGGCATAAACGGAGAAATACAGCCATGCGACGCATTCTTCCATTCCTGCTTGCGCTGATCGGCACGCTGATGCCGGTGCTCGCGCACGCCTGGTGGCAACCGGACTGGGCGTACCGCAAGCCGATCACCATCGACGCCGGCCCGCAAGGCGGCAACATCACGGGCGATGCCGGCCGAGTGCCGATGCTGTTGCGCCTGCACACCGGCAACTTCAGCTTTGAAGGGGTAAACGAAACCGGTGCCGATCTGCGCTTCGTGGCCGCCGACGACAAGACCGTGCTCAATCACCAGATCGAGCAGTTCGATCCGGTGCTGGGCATCGCGCTCGTGTGGGTCGACGTGCCCGCCGTGAGCGCAGGCGCCAAGCAACAGGTCTGGATGTACTACGGCAACCGCAAGGCCCCTGCGGCCGGCAACGGTCAGCGCGTATTCGATCCGGACTACACCGCCGTGTACCACTTCGGCGAATCGAACGTGCCCGCACGCGACACGACTGCCTACGGCAACAACAGCCAGAACCCGGTCGTCACGCTCGACGGCGCGATCATCGGCAAGGGCGCGCAGGTCGGTGCTTCGCCCATCGTGTTGCCCGCCTCGCCGTCGCTCGCGCTCGCCGCTGGCAGCCCGTTCACGTTCTCGGCATGGGTGCGTCCGGAGAAGCTGGGGGCGAACGAAGCGATCTACGTGCGCCGTGATGGCGGCAGCGACCTCGTGATCGGTGTCGATCAGGGCGTGCCGTTCGTGCAGGTGGGCGCGCAGCGCAGCCAGCCGGGCCAGCCGATTCAGGCAGGCAAGTGGTCGCACCTCGCCGTCACCGCTGACGGCAAGTCGGTCACGCTCTACGTCGGCGGTCACGCCGCCACGACGCTGGCAGTTGCGTTGCCCGCGCTGAATTCGCCGACGATCATCGGCGGCGATGTCGATGGCGCCACCGGTGGCCTTGCCCGCTTCTCGGGGGCGGTGGACGAAGTGCATCTGTCGAAGGTCGCTCGCAGCGCAGCGCTGCTTCAGACGGACGCCGTCTCGCAAGGCGCCGAATCGCGCCTTATCGCCTTCGGCCCCGACGAACAACAAGCTGGCAAGAGCCACTTCGCCTTCATCCTCGCGGCCATGCCGGTCGACGCGTGGGTCGTGGTCTGCGTGCTGGGTCTGATGGCGCTGGTGTCGTGGATCATCATGGTCACGAAGGGTCGCAGCTACGCCGCAAAGGCGCGTGCGAACAGTGCCTTCATGGCGCAATTTCGCGAAGCCTCGGGCGCACCGCTCGACCAGATCGCGCGTACGAATCGCGTGCCGGACGACGTGCGTGCCCAATCGCCGCTGTGGCGTCTGTACGAGGTCGCGCTTGGCGAGCTGCATCGCCGTCACGAACTTGGCTACGACACGAGCGCGGTGTCCGACGCGACCATCAGCGCCATTCGCGCGTCGATGGACGGTGCGATGGTGCGCGAAGTCGAAGACATGAGCAAACGCATGAACTGGCTCTCGACGTCCATTGAAGGGGCGCCGTACGTCGGTCTGTTCGGCACCGTGATCGGGATCATGCTGGTGTTCGTCGTGGCCGCCATGGCGGGCGCGGTGGACATCAACTCGGTGGCGCCGGGCATGGCTGCCGCCCTGTTGTGTACGGCGGCCGGTCTCGGCGTCGCCATTCCCGCACTGTTCGGCTACAACTGGCTGGTGTCGCGCTCGGATGCGCTCTCGGCCGACATGGCCGTGTTCGTCGACGAGTTCACGACCCGCCTCGCGGAAGAGCAGGGCGAAGGCCGTCGTCAGCCCGTGCTGCAACGCGCCTGACGAGGACGAATCATGGCAAACGCAACGCGATTCGCCGCGAAGAAGCGCGCGGGCGGCATCAACATCACGCCGTTCGTCGACGTGCTGCTGGTGGTGCTGGTGATCTTCATTCTCACGAGCAACGCCAGCATTCCCGGCATCAAGGTCCATCTCCCGAAGGCCAGTTCATCGGTGGCGCTCGAGAAGCCGAAGACCAAGGCGATCACGGTCGATAACGCCGGTCAGGTGTTTCTCGATGCCTATCCGGTGACGCTCACCGAGCTGGAGGATCGCTTGCGCACGGAAAAGGCGATCACGCCCGACTTCCCGGTGATCGTGCGCGGCGACGCGCAGGTCCAGTACGCCAAGGTCGTCGAAGTGCTCGATCTGCTGCGCCGGATCGATCTCAACCAGGTCGGCCTCGTGACCGGCAAGCCGCAGTAAGGAGCGCAGCGTGAAACCTCGCGATTTCGCGTCCAGCCCCGTGCGGCCCGCCGCCAAGCCGCCCAGTCCGGCGCTCGCGCTCCTGCGCCGGCGCGGGGGACTGATCGTCGGTGGCCTCGTCGTGCTCGGTCTGATCGCCCTTTTCTGGCACTTGCTCACGGACAAGGCCAGCGTGCGCCGCGAGGTGAACGCCCCGCCGATGCTCATGCTGCCGCCCCCGCCGCCTCCGCCGCCACCTCAGGAGAAGCCGCCTGAGCCGCAGCCGGAGAAGGTCAAGCCGGAAGTCGTCGAGCCGAAGCCCAACCCTGTGGAGCCGCCGAAGGACGACACGCCGCCAAGCCCGACCAAGGATCTCGGCGATGCCGTGACGATCAATGGCGACGCGCAGGCTGGCACTGACGCGTTCGGTATCGGCGCCGGCAACGGTGGCGGCATGACCGGCGGTGGTGGCGGGTTGGGCAGCCGCTCCTATAGCGCCTGGCTGGCCAGTTCGCTGCAACAGGCGTTCGGGCGCGATCAACGCACTCGCACGCTCGCATTCGACGACGTGCGCATCGATCTCTGGCTCGACGCCGACGGACGCGCCACGCGCGCCCAGATGGTGCGAGGCACGGGTAACGCGGCCATCGACGATGCGGTGCTCGCGATGCTGCGCGACTTCCGTGCAGAAGAGAAGCCACCGGCGTCGCTGCGCTATCCGCTCTCGATGAGCATCCGGGGACGCAGACCATGAAGCGCAACACGACGCTCGTCACGCCGCAGGCGGTTGAAGCAGGACTTCCTTTTTACGCAAAAGTCACACACAAAATGAAAGCACTGGAACGTATGACCGACGCGCTCGCGCACCGACGTGCGCCACGCGCTGCGGGTACCGCAGGCGCCGTGGCGCTGGCGCTCGCCCTGTTGGGTACCGCGGGCCTGGCCCACGCGCAGGCGCAGCCTGCGCCGAAAGAGACCGCGATGGTCAAGCTGATCCGCGGCCTCATCAAGAGCGGGGCGATCGACAAGGCCACCGGCGAAGCCTTGCTCGCGCAAGCGGAAACCGAAGCCTATGCGGCGTCGGCGGCGGCGCAGAAGGCGGCTGCCGCACCGGTGGCCGCCGCCGCGGCGCTCCCCGGTGCCGAGCCGGGCGACGTGCGTATCCCGTACATCTCGCAGACCACGCGCGATCAGATTCGCGACGAAGTGAAGAACGAAGTGATGGCTCAGGCCAAGACGGAAGGCTGGGCCGCGCCGAACGAAATGCCCGAGTGGACCAAGCGCATTCATATCGAAGGCGACTTCCGCCTGCGCAACGAATCGCGCTTTTACTCGAGCAGCAACACGAACACGCAGATCGACTGGGCGCAGATCAACAAGGGCAATGGCTTCGACGTCAACTCGAACACCAACCTGACGCTGCCGCCGCTGCTCAACACCACGCAGAACCGCACCAACCAGTTCCGTGCCCGTGCGCGCTTCGGTATCTTCGCCGACGTGTCCGAGCAGGTCAAAGCCGGTGTGCGACTGGCCAGCAGCAACGACGACAGCCCTGTGTCGACCAACTCCACGCTGGGTGGCGGCCTGAACAAGAAGAGCGTGTGGCTCGACCAGATGTGGATGTCGTATCAGCCGTTCACGTGGATGAAAGTCACGGGCGGTCGTTTTGCCCCGCCGTATGTCACGAGCGATCTGCTGTTCTCGAGCGACCTGAACATCGACGGCATTGCCGCGCAGTTCAACAAGGTGCTGCCGCAGAACCCGAACGTCGAACTGTTCGGCTCGCTTGGCTTCATCCCGCTAGAGTACTCGGGCGACAACTCGCCGTCGAACAGCCAGACCAAGATGTCGAGCCAGACCAAGTGGCTGCTCGGCACGCAGTTCGGTGCGAACTGGAAGCTCGACTCGAAGAACAGCTTCCGCGGCACGGTCGGCTACTTCGACTTCCGCAACATCACGGGTCAACTGTCGTCGCCTTGCGCGCTTTACGCCGGCCAGACGAGCTGCGACACGGACTGGTCGCGTCCGGCCTTCATGCAGAAGGGCAACACGCTCATGCTGCTGCGTAACATCGCGCTTAACCCGCTCGATCCGGCCAACACGGCGCAACCGCAGTATGTCGGCTATGCCTCGAAGTTCCAGTTGCTCGATCTGTCGGCGCGTTGGGATACGGTGCTGGCCGGTCGCTACCCGCTGCGCTTTGACGTGAACTACATCCGCAACCTGGCCTACAACGAAGGCGAGATGTGGGCGCGCGCGAACGGCGGCATCGTGAACAACTTCGGCGCGGGCGATGCAACGCGCGCCAACTTCAAGAGCGGCCCGAACGCTTACCTGTTCCAGGCGACCTTCGGCAAGCCGGTCATGGCCTCGCGTGGCGACTGGAACGTGTTGTTCGGCTACAAGCGTATCGAGCCGGATGCCGTGCCTGACGCCTACAACGACTCGACGTTCCACGGCGGTGGCACGAACGCGAAGGGCTACTACATCGGCGCTTCGTATGCCTTCGACAAGAACGCATGGCTCACGGGCCGTTGGCTCTCGACGAAGGAAGTCTATGGTGCGCCGTTGTCGATCGACACGCTGCAAATCGAAGTCAACGCGCGATTCTAAGGAGGTGGTCATGAGTCAACAGCCCCCGCGCGCGATGTCGCGTCTGGCGTCAGGGGTGGCCGCCGCGGTGCTGCTTGCCGTGTGCTCGGCTGCCTCGGCACAGACGCCGCAGGGCGCGCCAACGATGGAAGAGCGGCTGCGCACGCAACTGCGCAGCACGACGGAGCAGCTCCAGCAGGCGAAGAACGAACTCGCTGCGCTCAAGGCCGGCGGTGCCACGACCGGCGCGCCCGGCAAGGACTCGCCTGAAGCGCTGAAGAAGGCGCTCGACGAAGCTCAGCAGCAATTGGCGGCGGAGCGTCAGGCGCGTGAGCGCCTCGCGCAGGACGCCCGGGCTTCGCAATCGGAGGTGAAGTCGGTGGCCGACAAGGCCAACGCGCAGATCGCGCAGTACCGCAGCGCCTACGATGACCTGCTCAAGCTCGCCCGTCAGGCCGATGCACAGCGCAAGCATTTCGCCGACGAAGCGGCCGCACAGCGTGTCGCGCTCACGATGTGCAAGGAGAAGAACGATCGTCTGTATGCCGTCGGACAGGAGATTCTGACGGCTTACGAGACGATGGATGTGGCGACGGTGGTCGCGGCGCGTCAGCCGTTCGCCACTCAGGCCCGTGTGAAGTACGAGCAAATCGCGCAGCAGTTCGGCGACAAGCTCTACGAGGGCAAGTTCGACGAGCAGCAGGCCGCCGCCGCCATTGCCGCAAAGCCCGCCGAAACCGCTGCGGCAGCGGCGTCGGCACCGGCAGCATCGCAGTAATACCGCGTGTGACGAGGGGCGTCGACGGCGCCCCTCGTCCTGAATTCGCATAACGATAGTTCGAGGACCACTGGCATGAACGAAGAGAACACGATGCAACACGACAATCACGACGCCGAGCGAGCCGGTGCGCCGACGTCTTCGGGCGCGTCGTCGCCCGCAGGCATCATCACGTTTGTCACGTCGGCTCAGGTGGCCGACGCCATTCGCGCCGCCGGTTGCGCGGTGTCGGTGCAACAGGACGATCTGGTCACGCGCCTGCACAGCGCGAGCCATGGCATCGGATATCAGGTGCACTGGGGTAATCAGGCCGGCGCCGACCAGTATCTCGATTTCACGCTGAGCTGCCCGCTGCGTGTGCAGGGTGGCGATCTGCCCGAAGGGCTCATCAACGAATGGCATCGCTCGCGCCGGTTCGCCCGAGTGGCGGCCCATGGCGAGTTCCTCGTGCTGGAGATGGATGTCATCGTGGCAGGCGGCGTTTCCCCGGATTTCCTGAATTTCTCGATGCGTCTGTGGGTCGAGATGATGGGACAGTTCTTCCTGCATCTTCGCAACTTCACGCAGCAGGTCGCCAGCGCCGAAGCGTCGGGCGAAGACATTCCTGCCGCGCAGCGCGACACGCTCGCGAGCGGGGACACGCAGGCACCGATGACGCTGAACTAAAGCGTCGCCGCGCGGCGCATCTTTTGCGCGTTTCTCGCCTGAGCCTCGGGAATCTCCCGCGCGCGGTCGTAGCACGTCCAGGCATACGACTGGTTGGCCCGTAACCCGCCTGCACCCCGTGGGCGCGTTACGGGATTTTTTATGGGTGTTTGGATGACGCCTTTCATAACGCTTTTCGTGGCTGGCAATAGGCGCATCAGCACGTCAGGATGACTAAGTTACTGAGATACGCCGAGCGTTTGAGAAGCGATAAAAGGTGCTGTCAAAGTACTGTCACAATCGATCACCAGAATTCTCAGGAATTCTTACCAATTATTTTTGGACTTACGGGGAGACGGCATGCGCCTTTGCGCTTCGCCGTGCGCTTTGCCTGCCGCAGAGGTCCCGCCATTTCCGATATTTCCGACCGCCTGCCATGCAAAGGCTAGCCGCCCGACATGATTGCTACTGCTCGCTCTCCCCGTTTACGCTTCGCGGCTGCGAGCGTTCTGGCGGGCTGGCTGCTGTGCGGCGTGTTCGGCGTGGCGCTCGAACATGCCGTTGCGGCACCGCCGCAGGCACAGTCGTTTGATCTCCCGGAGCTGCCCTTGAAGGACGCGCTCGCCCGCTTCGATGCGCTGACCCGCATGTCCGTCTTCTATCCGTCGGCGTTGGTGGAAGGGCGTCGCTCGCACGCCGTCTCGGGGATCTACTCGCCGCGTGAAGCCCTCGACGAACTGCTCGAAGGGACCGGCGTGTCGGCCGAGGCGACGGCGCAAAACGCGTTCGTCCTCGCGCCCCTGGGCAGTGGGCAGGCGCAGGACGACGCGACCCGTGGTTCTGCACGGGCGCTCACCGATTACCACGCGCGCTTGCAGGGCAGCGTGTTGCAGGCGCTGTGTGCGGCGCCGTCGCTTTCGCCGGGGGCGTATCGATTGGCAATGACCGTGCAGGTCGGCACCAACGCGCGCGTGACACAGGTTCGTCTGCTCGATACAACGGGCGACGATCGTCGCGACGGTGCCATCGTGCGCCGTCTGACTGGGCTCGATGTCGGCAGTGCGCCTGCCGACACGTCGCGACCGTTCGTCCTGCTGCTGGTGAGCGCCGACTGTCAGGCGAGCCAGGCCGGATGTGTGCGCTCGCCGTGTCAGGCGATAACGGAGCGATAGATGGTCGATACGCCCCGAGCCTTTCTGCGAGACTTGCTCACGCAGCGCTATGAGGATCTCAAACGCAAGCTGACCTGGCGTCTCGGGTCGGCCGAACTCGCGAGCGATGCGCTGCACGACGCGTGGGTGCATCTCGATGACCGGGCCGACCGCCAGAGCGACGTGAAGAGCCCGGGCGCGTATTTGATGCGCATCGCCATGAACATGGCGTTCGATCGCGTGCAGCGCGACCGTCGGTACATGAGCGACGACGAGATCGACGCGCTCATGACGGAGTTCGTGGACCCGGCGCCCGGCCCCGCGCAGACGGCCGAAGCACGTGACGACATTGCGCTTCTGGAGCGGCTTCTCGCCACCATGCCGCCGCGTCGCCGCGCGATCTTCATCGCTGTGCGGGTGCATGAGATGTCCAACGAGGACGTGGCGCGCCGCTTCGGTGTATCGCCGCGTCTGATCGGCCTTGAACTCAAGCGCGCCCACGAGTACTGCATGGCCCATATGCCGAGGTCCGAATGAAGGCAGGATTGCCGATGGCATGCGGGAAAACCGTCTCATGGAGTGAGACCTTCTGTCTCCTGCGAGAGGTGACGCCATGAGTTCACGACCCGAAGCGCCGTTGCCGCCTAAGCGGCGTCTCGATGCGCTTGAGCGTCAGGCCATGACCTGGGTGCGTCGCATGGCGTCCGGCGAGATGACGCATGCCGACGGCGATGCGCTGCGCAAGTGGGCACGGCGCGACCCGAGCCATGCACAGGCGCTGACGAACGCGTGTCGGCAATGGCAGCAATTGACGCAGGCCGCCCATCGGAGCGCTGCCGCAGGCGTGGCTTGTGCCGCGTCCGCCACGACGGCTGCGTCGAAGCGAAAGGCCACACGCGGTTTCGATCCGCGCCGTCGCTGGTGGTTAGCGGGTGCCGCCGGGGCGTTCGCGAGCGCTGCCGGTGTTGCCGTGATCGGTGCGCCGCTCGGTCTGTTGCCGGGCGCAGCCGCATTGCGCGCGGATTACAGCACCGGCACTGGCGAACAGCGCACGGTCGCGCTGGCCGGCAACGTGTCTGTCGAGATGAACACGCGCACGAGCGTGGCGCTGCACGCGGGCAGCACGCCCGGCATCGATCTGCTGGGTGGCGAAGCGGCGGTCGATACCACGCGGGCGGCGGCGCCCTTCGAGATCGTCGCCGGGGCGGGACGCACGATCGCACACCGTGCCCGTGTGGAAGTGCGCAATGTCTCGCAGAAGGTGTGCGTCACCTGTATCGACGGGGTGGCCGACGTCGTGCACACGGCCGGACGCGTGCAATTGCGTGCGCGTCAGCAACTGGTCTACGACGAGCGTGCGTTGCAGTCGCTCGTGAACGTCGGTGACAACGACATGCCGGCATGGCGCGAGGGCTATCTTCGTTTTGCCGAAGTCCCGCTCGGCGAGGTCATCGACGAGATCAACCGTTATCGTCCGGGCAAGGTCGTGTTGATGAACGACAGGCTTGCGGCGCGTCCGGTCACGGGGCGCTTTGCGATCCGCTCGCTCGACGTGGCGCTCGGCCAGATCGAGCGCTCGCTGCAACTCTCCGCGCACACCTTGCCGGGCGGCATCGTTCTGCTCGGCTGAGCGCAGGCGTTGCGCTTCGTGACGATCAGTGCGTGTCACGAAAGATTCAAATAAATCCTTGCCGATTGGCTCGCGCCGAACGGTCTTAGTCCCGAGAGCGTCAAGCGTTCGCATCGCTTGAACGAAAACCTGCCAGGGCCGTCGCTGGCGTTGTCGCGAGACAACGTCCCACGGCCGCACGAGACGCCAGACGGGATTGAGATGACCATGCACAAGCGCGTAGTTTCCCCTTCAACGCACACGCGTGCCAGCGCACGTTTGCCGCGCATCCGGCCGCTCGCGCAAGCGGTGGCGGTATTCGCGGCGAGCAGCGCCATGATCGGCGCGGCGCATGCGCAGCAGGCCTTCAGCAACGCGTGGTTTGCGGCGCGCGGTGCAGCGCAATCCACCGCCGCGCAAACGGGCCGTCTGCCGAACGGCATGCCGGTGTCGTCGTTGCAAAATCCGGGCGAACAGCAGCAACGCGCGAATCAGGCGTTGCAGAACTCCATTGCCAATCTCGCCACCGCTGCGCAAGGCATCGCTGCAATGCAGGCCGCGCAGAATGCCGCACGTCAGGCGGCGGCTGCGACACCCGAGACGATTCCCGATGGTCTGACCGAAGGCGGCCTGAAGGTCGACACCAATAGCCTCACCGCTGGCTGGATCAATGCGAAGAAGGACATCGTGCAGACGCGCGACGCGGCGGGCAACACCAAGGTGGCCGTCGAGCAGACGGGCGAGAAGGCGATTCTGAACTGGGAGACGTTCAATGTCGGCCGCCGCACGACCGTCGAGTTCGTGCAGCAGCCGGGCTGGGCCGTGCTCAACCGCGTAAACGACCCGCAGGCGCGTCCGAGTCAGATTCAGGGGCAGATCAAGGCCGACGGCACGGTGATGATCGTCAACCGCAACGGCATTCAATTCTCGGGAACGGCGCAGGTCGACACGCGCAACCTCGTGGCCGCGGCCGTTGGCATGACGAACGATCAGTTCAATCGCGGTATCTACGGCGCGGCCGTGTCCGGCGCGACGGTGCCGACGTTCGCCAACGATCTTCAGGTGAGCGGATCGAACGTGTCGCACACGGGCGCGACGGCGAACGTCACGGTAGATGCGGGCGCACGGATCAATACGCAACGCCCGCAATCGGTGACCGAAGGCGGCGGCTACGTGCTGCTGCTCGGGCGCGAAGCCCACAATCGCGGCACCATCGTCACGCCTTCTGGGCAGACGGTCATTGCAGGCGGCGATGCCTTCGTGATCCGGCGCGGTGTCGGCACCGACGGCAATCTGAATTCGAGTACGCGTGGCAACGAAGTCGAGCCGAAGCTGCTGCCGGGGTCGACGGCCGGGCGCGTGAGCAACAGCGGTCTGATTCAGGCGGAGCTTGGCGACATCACGCTCGCGGCGCGCCAGATCGAACAAAGCGGTGTGCTGGTCTCCACCACGTCGGTCAATGCGCGCGGCACGATTCATCTGACGGCAAGCGGTGACAGCAATGCGCTGGTGCGCGTTGCCCCCGGCGCACTCAACGCCATCGTGCTCGACACGTCGGGCGATGCGGCACTCGATGCACAGCGCACGACATTGCTGGCCGACGCCGCGAAGGTGGCGGAATCCGGGTTGTACAACCGTCGGGATCAGTCGCTCGTGCAGATCGTCTCTTCCGGCGACGTGTTGTTCGACAGCGACTCGCTCACGCTTGCCACGGGCGGGCAGATCAATGTACTGGCCACGCGTCGCGCGATGGCGATGGAGCGCGCGAAGCTCGACGTCTCCGGTGCCGTGGGCGTGCAGGTGGCGATGTCGGCGAACAATATCGAAGTCAACGTCCAGGGTAATGAGCAGCGCGATGCACCGAGCAATCGGGACACGCATTTGCTCAACAACCTGACCGTCTACATCGATCGACGCTATCTGGTGCGCTTGCCTGCCGGAACGCAGGGGTACACCACCGACCGTTGGTACACGCAGGGCGGCCTGCTGGAAGTGAGCGGGTATCTGAACACGGCGTCGCATGGCGTCGGCGAGTGGGCGGCGCAGGGCGGGACGGTGCAACTGGGCGGTGCCGAGGTGGTCACGCGCTCTGGCTCGCTCATCAATCTGGCGGGCGGCACGCTCGATGTGCAGACCGGGATGATCCGGCAAAGCTGGCTGCGTGGTGCGGATGGACAGTTGTATCGAGTGGATAACGCACCGGGCGATTTGCAGTACCTCGGCACGTATCGCGGGTTCGAGGCCGAACACGCCCGCTGGGGAAAGAGCACGACCGAGACGTACGCCACGATGTTCATCGCACCGGGGCAGCGTCTGGAGAACGGGTACACCGTGGGGCGCGATGCCGGACGGTTGATTATCTCGTCACCCTCCGCGGTGCTCGAAGGCGATGTCGATACCGCCGTTTATCAAGGCCCGCGCCAGACACAGGCTGCCGACCGAGGGCTTTACGACGGGTATCTGCAATCGCAGCTTGCCGCACCGCGTGCCGCTCAGTTGATCGTCGGCAAGCTCACGCCCTATTACGACGACACCACGCTCTCGCTTCGCGACAGCCCGTCGGCCATCGCGCGCACGATCAATGTCGGCGAAGTTCAGGCGCTGGCGGCATCCATTGCGCAGGGGAGTGCGCTCGACCCCCAGCGCGCAGGCAAGATATCGCTCGACGCGGGCTGGCTCAACCGTCAGCAATTCGGCGGCGTGAAGCTGCTGGCGACGGAGGAACTGACGCTCTCGCGCGACATTCGTGTGGCGGATGGCGGCGACGTTGGCTTGCATGCGACGCGCGTCAACATCGACGCGAACGTGACGGCACGCAGTGGCTCGATTGCGGCAGGCAACATTGTGCCGCGCGTGCTCGAAGCGACGAGTGGCGCGTGGGGCGACGTCCCCATCACGGACCCCGCAGTGATTGCCGGCGGCCAGTACGTCAAGGTGGCGCAGGGTGCGACGCTCGACGCGCGCGGCCTGTGGAGTCGTGCGGACGATGACGAGGCGGGCATCCACGGTATGCCGTACCTCAATGGCGGCAGCGTTCTCTTCTCGACGACCGGCGACGTGCGAGTGCAGCAGGGCAGCACCATCGATGTCTCGTCGGGTGCCGTGCGGCTCGCGAACGGCGCGGTGCGCGGCGGCAAGGGCGGCAATGTGTCGCTGCTCGCGAGCCAGTACGACACGACGGGCAAAAGCGCAGGTGAACTGCACGTCGACGGCGAACTGCGTGCCTATGGCGTGAGCGGTGGCGGCACGTTGAAACTGGACACCGGCAATGGCGTTGTGATCGGCGCGCCGACGTCGCTCGGCTCGTCGCCCGACACTTCGCTCAGTGCGTCGCTTTTCTCGACCGGTTTCTCCCGCTATGACGTGACGGGCCAACTGGGTTTGACGGTAGCGGATGGCGCGCACCTCGACGTTGTCATGCCCGTGCTGAACGTCGACGGGCAAGCCGCGCGCGACGCGATGAGCGGCAGCGACCCGTCGGGCGTACTGTCGGTCGTCCTCGCGCCCGTCTGGCAAAGCGATGCCGCCAAGGGCACGATCACGCAGCGCAGCGGGGCCGATCTTGCCTTGTCCGCCGGTTCGCAGCTCAAACGTGCGCAGTTGAGCGTAGGCGACGGGGCACAGATCGAAGTCGATCCGGGACGCAGCATCACGCTCACGGGCAACGGGCAGATGACGGTGCTCGGCACGTTGCGGGCCGCATCGGGCACCGTCAGCCTGTTGCCGGGTCTGTTCGGCACGGGCGATGCGCAAGGCAGGCCCGAGGGCACCTTCACGCCGACGTCGATCTGGCTGGGCGGCAATGCCGTGATCGATGTCGCCGCGCGCCCGTTCGTGGCGCAGGATGCCTCGGGCACCGTCTCCGGCAAGGTCGCCGCCGGCGGCACCATCCAGATCGGTGCGAAGTATGTCGCGGGCGCCACCCAGGTCGAGGCGGCCGACGCATTCGTTATCGTGCGCCCTGGTGCACGGCTCGATGCGTCGGGCACAGCCGCCGACATCGATGTGCCGGGGCAGGGGCGCACGCACGTGGCCAGCAACGGCGGGGTCATCTCGCTGGCGTCCGCGCGGGGTCTCTATCTCGACGGCGATATGAAGGCGGCGTCGGGCGGTGCAGGCGCTGCGGGCGGTACGCTGAACGTGGTGCTGGAGACGCTTGCGTACGGCATGGTCGATCGGACCACGTTGCGCGGCAACAGTGTGGACGATGCCGTGCGCGTGGCACACGAGATGATCGTCGCCCAGACGCAGGGCGGCAGCGCGCTCTCGGACACGCTGCGCCCGGGGGCGCTCGGCGGCGGACTGGCGCTGGGCAACGCACGCATCGGCGTAGACCGCGTGACGGCCGGTGGTTTCGACAATCTCTCGTTGCTCGCCAACGGGATGATGGATTTCGACGGCAACGTCAATCTGTCGCTCGGCCAGAGCCTGCGCCTTACCGCAAGTTCGTTTGGCCTGTCAGCGAACGCCGCACCGGGCGCGCAGGTCAGGCTTGCCGCGCCCTACGTGCAGCTTGCCGGCGCGACACGCCAGCAAGCCGACAACTTCCTCATGCCCAATGCGGTGAGTGGTTCGAGGAACACCGGACAAGGTGCCGGGACGCTGGGGGTGCCGCTGCTCGACGATCAGGCGAAATTCGAAATCGACGGCGCGCTCATCGACGTCTCGGGCCGGATGCAATTCGGCACCGCAGGCACCATCGAAACTAACGCGGGAACCCCCGTCAGTGTCTTGCGCAATGCGTTCGGCAATGTCGCATTGCGCAGTACCGGCGACCTTCGTCTGCTCGACAAGACCGAGGTCTATTCGCCGGGCGACACGACCTTGGCCGCCGTGCAGATCTATCCGGTACAGAACGCGAGCGCCATGATCGTCGTGGGGCAGCGCAGCTACCCGAGCGACTGCTGTGTGCGCCAGACCATGCTGGACCCGACGCATGTCCTGACCATCGAGCGCGTGGGCGACACGCTGTCGATGCAGCCGTATTCGCTGTTCGGCAGTCTCACACTCAAGGCCGGGCAGATTCGTCAGGGCGGTGTGTTGCGCGCCCCAATGGGGACGATCACGTTCGGGTCGACGATGGATACGGAAGCCAACGGCATCCTTACCTTGTTACCGGGTAGCGTGACGTCCGTGAGCGCGAATGGACTCGTGATGCCCTATGGGGGTTCGCTCGACGGATTGAGCTATCTCAATGCTGCCGCCGACGCGCGATACTCGCTCGCTGGTGCGGGACCGTCGGTCGTGGTGTACAGCCATGCGTTGGCCGTGGACCCGGGCGCCGTCATCGACCTGTCGGGCGGCGGTGAAATTCGTGGTGCCGCCTTCCTCACCGGCCGAGGCGGCTCCACCGATGCTCGTCTAGCGCCGCTCATGCAAGTGGTGCAGACCGGCACAAAGGCAAGTTTCCGTCTGCCCGCGCTCTCGTCCAATCCGGTGTACGCCATCGTGCCCGGGGCACAGCCGGCCTACGCGCCGGTGGTGAGCGAGAACGGCGCCGGCGCCCCGCTCGTCGGGCAGCAGATCACCATCGGTGCCGGGGTGCCGGGATTGCCCGCAGGCACTTACACGCTGCTGCCGTCAACGTTCGCGTTGCTGCCCGGCGCGTATCGCGTGGAGTTGCAGACGCAGTCCGCCGCGCAGGCGGGCGTCGCGCCGGTCGCGATGCGCAATGGGTCGCTCACGCTTCCCGCACAATTGAGCGTGAGCAACACGAGCATTCGTAACGCCACGCCGACGCAGGCCGTTCTCACTTCGGCAGATGTCCTGCGCACCTACTCGCAGTACAACGAGATGAGCTACGCGGACTTCGCCCGCGCCACGAGCGAACGCGTCGGGGCACCTCGTTCGTTGATCGAGGCCGACGCCAAGCGTCTCGACCTTTATTTCCTGGCCGATACCTACCAGGGAAAAATCGCCGATACGCCGGCGTTGCGCTTCCAGGGCTCGGTGAACGTTACCCCGGCCACAGGCGGTTACGGCGCGAGCCTGCTGGTTGCTGCGCCGTTCACCGGTAACTTTGAGATTCTCGGTGCAGGGGCGACACCTCGCCAAGGCGACCGGTCGCTCATTTCGCTCAGAGCGGACGATCTGAACGCGATCGGCGCGGCGCGCATCGGGATTGGCGGACTGCCCGTGGTCTCCTCGGATGGCACCGGGTCGATCCTCGGCGCCACGACGGCCGGGTTCATCGGCAACACGTCCAAGGTTGTGCTGCGCGGTGGCGCGACGCTGCGCGCGAGCGAAGTGTTCATCGTCACGAATGCCGTATCCGGGGGCATCACCATCGAGCAGGGCAGCGGCATCAATACACTTGGCTACGGCATGCCCATGTGGGATTCCACCATGGGTTATACCTACGCGCCGGGGGCGGCGGGTGTGCTGGCGGTGTCCAATGGCCGGCTCTCGATGCTGTCGCCGATGCCTACCGGCGCACAAGATTCCTTCGGCGCCGGCTACATCGACCTTGGCGTTTGCGCGGCGGGCGCGACATGCGCGGGGGAAACGCTGTTGCTCTCCGAAGGCTCGATTGCAGTGGCGACCGACAAGCGGTTCACGATCACCGATGCCGTGCGCTATGGCACGCGTCAGTTGTCGCTCTCTGTCGGCCGGGTCAATGTCGGCGATCAGGCATCGCTCGACTCGCTCGCCGCATCCGGACACCTCGCGGAAGGACTTACGCTCAATCAGACGGTGCTGTCGCGACTATTACGTGGCGACCGCACCTATGGTGCGCCCGCGCTGGAAAGCCTGTCCCTCATCGCACGCGACTCGATCAATTTCTACGATTCCGTCGAGCTGTCGACCATCGATGCGGCGACCGGAAAATCGAGCATCGACGTGCTCGTGCTGGGCACGCCGGCAATCTTCGGGTACGGCGCGAGCGACGCACTCGCGCGTATTCGCACCGACCGGCTGGTGTGGACCGGCTCGAAGTCGCCTGCGGGCGCCATCGTCGCGGGCGGTGCGGGCACCGGTAGCGGACGCCTGTCCATCGACGCGCGGGAGATCGAATTCGGCTTCGGCCCGGCCACGCAGCGCGACGTCAATCACGAGATGAACCGCATGACCGTGGGCTTCTCGACGGTCGAACTCAACGCCAGCGAGCGGGTCACTGCTAACCAGAAGGGCGGTCTGTCCGTTTATCGTTCACAGAACGGGTGGAACGACCAGAAGCAGGATTTCGACTACAGCGGCGGTGACATCGTGATCGATACGCCCCTGCTTACCGGCGCGGCGGGGTCGGTGAACCGTTTCGTCGCGGGGGGCAATGTGTCGGTGACGAACGCGAGTGCTCGCGCGAAGCCCGTCATCGACAACGGCAAGCTCGTCGCCGCGCTGGGTGCCGAGGTCGCGCTCAGCGCGGGCGGGGCGGCCAGCATCGACACGAATGTCGTGCTGCCGAGCGGCCGGTTGAGCGTTGCCGCACAGGGAGATGTGACCCTTGGAGATAGCGCACAACTCGATCTCGCCGGACGCAAGCTCGATTTCTTCGACGCCAGCAAATACAGTTGGGGCGGCGATGTGATCGTGTCCAGCGCCAACGGCAATGTGCGCCAGAGCGCCGGGTCGCGCATCGATCTGTCGGCGCAGGAAAACCGGGCTGGCAAGCTTACGGTAACGGCGCTGTCACCGGCCAGCGGCGCCGTGTCGCTGGCGGGCCAGGTACTCGGCGGCGCCAGCGGTCGCTACGATGCGGGTGGCACGTTTGTGCCGTTCGCGGCGGGAGGCGTCGATATCCGTGCCCAGCGCATCGACGATTTCGTCGCACTCAATGCGCGTCTGACCGAGGGCGGCGTGTTCGGCAGCCGCAGCTTCCAGATCAAGCAGGGCAACCTTGTCGTCGGCGATGAACTCAAGGCGCGCGAGATCACGCTGTCGATCGACGGCGGGCACCTCGATGTGCTCGGACGTGTCGATGCGAGCGGCGCGCAAGCGGGCACGATTCGTTTGTCGGCACGCGATGGCGTGACGGTCGGCGCCAACGCAGTGCTCGACGCGCACAGCACGACGCTGCGTCTGGATAGTTATGGGCAGCCCATCGAGGCGTCCAACCGTGCGGTCATCGAGATCAACGGCAATCAAGGGCGAGTGGTGCTGGTCGATGGTGCCCGGCTCGATGTGCGCGCCGGGACGAATGACGCGAAGGGCGCGCCGCTCTCGGTGGGTACGGTCGAGATCAGTGCCAAACGTCTTGGCGGTGGTCTTGGCGGTGCGAACGAAGCGCTGGGTAACGACATTGCCATCGACGCGGGCGGCAATGTGGTGATCGACGGTGCGCGCTCGATCACCGTCAATGGGATGTATCGCGACACGCAGGCCCCGGCGGGCACGGACGTGAGCGTCGATGGTCGTCCGTATCAGGTCATCGATCAGGGGTATCTCGACACACTCCACGCGCAGAACGAGACGTTCATGACGAACGCGCTGGCGAACAGCGCGCTGCTGGCGCGTCTGGCCGGATTGCGCCGCTACACCGAGGCGTTCCACCTTCGCCCCGGTGTTGAGATCGTCAGCGCGACGCCCAACGGCGACATTCATCTGGACGGCGACATCGACATGTCGCGCTATCGCTACGCCAGCCTGAATCCGAACACACAGAAGACCGGTGTGTGGGGCAGCGGCGAAGCGGGCGCGCTGACGATTCGCGCCGGGGGCAATCTGAACGTCTTCGGCAGTCTGACCGACGGGTTCGATACCAGTAAGCTCACGCCGGGCGCGGACAACAAGGGATGGGTGCTCACTAGCGGAACCGCAGGGTGGGGCGGCGATGCCGTGGTGCCGGTGGGCGGGTTGGTGACGCTCGCGGCTGGCACGGCGTTCCCGGCCGATCGCAAGCTCAACTACGACGTTCAGGTGGCAGCGACGAATTTACCTGCCGGCACGCGTCTGCCCGCTCGCATCACACTCAGCGCCGATCTGACGCTGCCTTCGGGCACCGTTCTCGGGGCTGCCGTGCGCGATGCGGCAGGCAACGTGGTGTACCCGGCGGGTACGGCACTGACCTCGGCGCTTACCTTGCGCTCCGGCATGCAGATCGATGCCGGCATGTTGTTGCCTGTGGACACCTCCGTGGCCGCCATGCGGTGGCCTGCCGGCGCCGTGATGCCGGTGAGCCTAAGGCTCGCCGCCGACGTGTTGCTGCCCAAGGGCGCGATCATTCCAGCCGAGACCGACGTCAAGCTGCCCGGAGACGTTCTGTCCGTCAATGTGCGCCCGGCGGATGCCGACGGCAATCAGGGGCAACTCCACGCGCTCGCACCGATGCTTCAGGCGGGCTCGGCATCGTGGTCGCTGCGGCTTGTCGCCGGCGCCGACACGTCGGCCGCCGATCCGCGTGCGCTCCAGCCGTTGGGGGCCGATGGCCATCTGACGCTCGCAGACACCCATTACGGCATGGCCCTGAGCAGCGTGCTCAAGCCGGGGACCGGCACGCTCGGCGTCTATCGCTGGGGCCCGGATGCTGCGGAGCTGGGCGCTGTCGAGGGCGAGATCGTCACGCCTGAGGAATTGCTTGCCTGGGGCATCTCTACGCCCGCAGACATCGACCTGTGGAACGGGTACTACGATGCGTTCCGACTCGTGACACCCGGCATCCCCGCCGAGTACGAGATGAAGACGCAACCCGCTCGCGAGCCGGTCTTCAGCGTCGTGCGCACCGGCACGGGCGATCTCGACATGCTCGCGGCGGGCAACTTCACGATGAGTTCGCCGTTTGGGGTCTACACGGCGGGTACGCAAGCGCGTGATGTGACGAGCGCCTATAACCTCGCACGGGCGACGATCAAGAATACTTCCGTGCTGGGGGCTGAGGGGGCGGCCTTCGAGCAATACGTCAGCGGTGCGCAGAGTCTCTATAGCGCGTGGTATCCGGAGCACGGCGGCAATCTGTTCGTGCGCGCTCAGGGCGATATTCGGGGCGACACCGTCGGCACGCGCGACGGGTATCAACGTCCGACAAGCTTTGGCGTGCCGCGAGCCGTTCCGGATGCCGGCAACCTGGGCAATTGGCTATGGCGGCAGGGATCGGGCTCCGCGATTGCACAGGGCGGCGTGCCGAGCGCCTGGTGGGTCAACTTCGGGACGTACGTGGTCGGCAAGGAAGACGGTTACGCGGCATTCGAGACGGCACCGTTCCTGGTGGGCTTTACCGGACTTGGCACACTCGGCGGCGGCAATGTGGTACTTGAAGCCGGCGCGAACGCGGGCATGCTGGAGTCGCGCATGGGGGCAGGCAATACCTACGGCCCGAGCGCGCTTGCTCGCAGCGAGGGCCTGAACGTGGCGGTGGGCAGCACCGGCCGGGTGTCGGGCGATGGTTCGCAGATTCAGTTGACGGGTGGCGGCGATCTCGACGTGCGTATCGGTGGTGGTTTGAATCCGGTGCGAGAAGTTCGCGCCATCACGCAGCCCGGTAGCACGATCAAAGACTCGGCGGAGTGGCGCAACGGCAACCTTGGGCTGAACGGCACGTTCACGAACTTGCGCGGCGCCACGCGTATCGAAGCGGGAGCGCTGGGCGGTGTCGACGCGTTGTTCAGCGTCACCGACTTGCGCGAAACCCGGGCACGCGATGTGTTCACGTCCCAGATCGGTATGGCGACCGGGGGGCCCACGCTGATACTTGGCGACTCGACGATTCGCATCGACACGCGCGGCGATCTGGTGATCGGCGGCTATGGCGATGCAACGCGTGCGCAACAGCGCACCAACGGCACGCCATTCTCGGTGGCGGGCGTCAACTATAGCGGCGAAGGATTCAGTTGGTTCACGCTGTGGACGCCTTCGACCGCCATCGATCTGTTCAGTGCCGGTGGAAATCTCGCACCGCTCACCGCCATGGCCGACCCGCGAGAGGGCGCGAACTACGCGTCGACCGACGGCCGTTTCGTGCTGCCGGCCACGCTGCGCGCGGTCGCCGCGAGCGGCAACATTTACAACGGCTTTTCCGCGACCCGTATTCTCGATGCGGAGTCGAAACAGACGATCGGCGACACGCCGGCGTTGCTGGCACCGGAGCCCGTCAGTTCGTTGTTCAAGGTTGCCCCCGACGGTGGCGCGCTCGAGATGATTGCCGGTCAATCCCTGTTCGGATCCGGATTCCCGATCAGCCGCTCGGCTGCCGATCCCACGGCGCTACCCACGCCGCAAAACCCCGCGTTCATGGGGGGCACGCGCAGCGCCTGGTTCGGTCGCGCTTACCTCACAAACGTGCGGCAAGACGCCATCGCACCGTCGCTCCTGTTCTTTTACAGCGTTGATTCCGCGACACGGTTCCCGATGTTCAGTCAGACCCCGGCGACCGTGTCCGGCTACGACTTCACCGGCATGGCTCCGGCGCGTTTCTATGCGCTCACGGGCGATATCGTCGGCCTGCAAACGGGCGGCATTGACTACCGCGGTAGCTTGACGCCCGTCGCCGGTACGCAGCCGACCTGGTATGAGGGCAACGGCGCCGTGGCGATTCGGGCCGGGCGAGATATTGTCAACTCGGGAACCCCGCTTGGCACCTATCTGAGCACCAACGCTATCTTCGCCGGTTGGACCACCACGCCTGACTTCAACGATCCGGTCAACAATCCGGGACGCCCGATGAAGGTTGCGTCGACGACAATGCGCGGCAACCTGATCGTGCAGAACTCGGCCGACGATGTCTCGGTGGTGTCGGCAGGCCGGGACATCCTTTACAGCACGTTCTACGTGGCGGGACCGGGGTTGCTGGAAATCACGGCCGGGCGCAACGTCTTCATGGGCGACAAGGCCGAGTTGCGCAGTCTCGGCGCGCTCGCCAACGCTAAATCCGGTGACCGGAGCAACGGGGCTGCGATTGCGGTAGCGGCGGGTGTCGGACCGCGAGGGCTCGACGGCATCGACTTCAAGGCATTCGCCGCTCGTTATCTCGACGCAGCGAATCTGGCTGACGGCGCACGGCCACTCGCCGATCAGCCGGGCAAGGCGGTCGTCGTGTACGGCGGGGAACTCACGCTCTCCGGATGGTTGAGTCAGCAGTTCGGTTATAGCGGTAATGCGGCAGGCGCCGATGCCTTCCTTGTCACGAAGCAGGCGGAGCTCGACGCAGCGAGCAAGGCGGCGGGCAGCGCAGGCGGCATTGCCAAGCGGGATCTGCGCAATGAATTCGCGCAGCAGAGCCAACTGTATCTCGTGAACTGGCTCACGACACGCTTCGGTGGACGCAACGGGCTCGGGCGGCATTTCGACGCGGCGTCGATGGATGCCCGCCAGTTCTTCGACGCCTTGCCGCCGGAGCAGCAGCGCGCGTATCTGCGCGATGTGTATTTCGCGGAACTGCGTGCGTCGGGGCGCGAGTACAACGACGCGAGCGGCCCGCGCGCGGGTAGCTATCTGCGGGGGCGTCAAGCCATTGCCACGCTCTTCCCCTCGCAGGATGAGAGCGGTGCGTCGCGCGAATACGATGGCAGTCTCACGATGTACAGCAGTGCGCTCTACTACCAGCAAAACCTGAACCGCCAATCGACCACGCGTCCGGTGCCCGGCGTGAAGTATCTGACGCAGGCCCAGTGGGTCGCGCGTGGCAGTCCTCAGTACGACGTGCCTCACTATGAAGTGCAGGACGCCGGCATCCATACCGACTTTGGCGGCGGGGTGAGCATCATGACGCCGGGCGGACGCACGCTCGTCGGCGTCGACGGCGGCTTCGTGCCGGGCGAAGGCTCCGGTGTGCTCACGCAGGGGCGCGGCAACATCGACATGTATGCGCGTGACAGCATCCTGCTCGGTCAGAGCCGGGTGTTCACCACCTTCGGCGGCAATATCCTCGCGTGGTCGGCGCAAGGCGACATCAACGCGGGTCGTGGGTCGAAGTCGACGGTGGTCTACACGCCGCAGCATCGTGTCTATGACGACCTCGGGCTGGTCGCACTCTCGCCGACCACACCGAACACCGGCGCCGGCATCGCCACGTTGAACCCGATCCCGGAGATTCCGCCGGGCGACGTCGATCTGATTGCGCCGCTTGGCACGATCGACGCGGGCGAGGCAGGGATTCGCGTGTCCGGTAACGTGAACATTGCGGCGCTGCGGGTGATGAATGCCGAGAACATTCAGGTGCAGGGCAAGTCCATCGGCATTCCGAGCGTCGCAGCCGTGAACGTGGGCGCGCTCACGAATGCCAGTGCCACGGCGGCGCAGGCTGCCGCAGCGGCACAGGACGCGGTGGCTCGCGAGCGGGCGTCGGCACGGCAGAGCCAGCCGTCGATCTTCTCGGTGCGCATGCTCGATGCGGGAGCGTCGAGCGATGCGACTGGCAAGCCGCGTGCCGATAGCGGCCGGATGTTCCGTTACGATCCGGCGTCGCCCGTGCAGGTGCTCGGGCAGATGAACCTGAGTGAAGCGCAGTTGCAGGCGCTCACGCCCACGGAGCGGAAGAACCTGATGCGTTGATCGTCGACGCGCAAGCGTCGTGAAGCAAAGAAAAACGCCGCAGGGACCGTTGCATGGCACCTGCGGCGTTTCTCATTGGCGACGGACTATCGACCCGTTGCCGGTGGGACGTCGTTCAGACATCGTTCAAACGTCGTTCAGGCAATTACCAGCGATAGCTGGCCGTGAGCAGAACGTTGCGGCGCTGCCCGTACTGGCAACGCGTGTCGCTGCCGCAGCGAGCCACGTACGTGCGGTCGAACAGATTGTTCGCCGACAACACGAAGCGCCAGTGCGGAATCGTGTAGTGCACCGCCAGATCGGCAATCGTAAACGACGCCACTTCGTACGTGTTGCCCGTGTCGCCATAGCTCGGCCCGACATATTGCAGACCCATGCCCGCGCCGAGTCCGCGAAGCATGCCGCTCGTGAGCGTGTAGTCGAGCCACAGCGAGGCCAGATTGCGCGGCGTGGCCGACGGCGTCTTGCCGACGGTCGGATCGGCGGCGCTACCGGCCACGACCTTCACGTCCTGCAATGTGTAGGCGGCGAGCAGCTTCAGATTCTGCGTGAGGCTCGCGGTGGCTTCGAGCTCGATACCGCGGCTGCGCGTCTCGCCGACCTGAATGCTGCCGTTGAGCGCCGGGTCAGGCACGGCCGAGAGCGTGTTCGTCTGATGCAGATCGAACAGGGCGGCCGAGAACGTGGCGTCGAGATTTGCCGGTTTGTACTTCACGCCGATTTCGGCCTGCCGCGCCTTGAGCGGCTTGTACGGATCGTTGTAGGCCGTAACGCCCACCACCGGCTGGAATGCCGTGGCGTAGCTGATGTACGGCGAGATGCCATTGTCGAAGAGATACATCAGACCCGCACGACCGCTGAATGCGCTGTCGTTCTGGCTCGTCGTCGTGTTTGCCAGATGATCGGCCGTCGACGAATTCACCCAGTCTTCCCGCGCGGAGAGCGCGAGCACCCAGTGCTTGTCGTACTTCATCTGGTCTTGCACGTAGAGGCCGAACTGTCGCTGGACCTGTCGCGTGCGCGTGTCGTTGAAGTCGGGCTTGGTCACGGGGCCGTAGACCGGGGCGTACAGATTGAGCGGATAGCCGTAGTCGTAGCCTTCGTAGTCGAGGAAATTCTGGTTGGTGAAGTCGAAGCCCGCGAGGATCGTGTGCTCCACCGGGCCGGTGCGCAGCTTGCCGTGCAACTGGTTGTCGACCGACACGTTGTTGAAGCTCGAATGCAGGTTCATCGCGGCGCGCAGAATCGTCTGCTGATCGGGCAGAAGACGGAAACCGAACAGCGCCTGATTGTCGAGGTCGAGGTGCGAGTAGCGGAAGTTCTGCTTGAACGACCAGTCTTCCGACAGACGCTGATCGAACAGGTAGCCGAACGAGTACTGCGTCTTGTCGTAGTTCTCGTAGCCGGGGTTGCTCGTCGAGATGTTCGTGCCTACGCGCTGGCCGAATTGGTTCGGCACCACCGAGCCGATACGCGGCAGGAAGTTGTTCGAGTCCATGGTGTTGTCGCGCAGGTACGTCGCCATGAACGTGATCGACGTGTCTGCGGACGGACGCAGCGTGAGCGACGGCGCGAGCAACGTGCGCGTGCCGTGCACGTAATCGACCTGATTCTGCGCGTACGACTCTTTCGCGATGAAGCGGTAGAGCACGGTGCCGTTCTGATCGACCGGGCCCGAGGTGTCGATGCCGATGCCGAACTGCTTGTAGTTCCCGGCATAGGCTTCGACGAGGCCGCGCGAGGTTTCCGTCGGCAGCTTCGAGACCATGTTGACGACACCGCCGGGTTCGCCTTGGCCATAAGTGACCGACGTCGGGCCCTTGACCACTTCGATGCGCTCGAGCTGGAACGGGTCGACACGCCACTGGTCGAGGCCGCGTCCGGCGACGGCGGTCAGACGCGTACCGTCCAGATACAGATAGTCGGCGCTGAAGCCGCGCAAGGTGAAGGCGTCGTTACGCGTGTCGTTGCTGTAGTACGTGCCAACGCCCGCCGTGTAATGCAGCGCCTCGTTGATCGTCTGTACGTTACGAGCTTCCATTTGCTCGCGGCCGATCACGCTGATGGCCTGAGGCGTCTCCGAGATCAGCGTGTCCGTCTTGGTGCCCGCAGTGCTGCGTGTGGCGGAGAAGCCCTCGACGGGGCCGTAGCCGCTTTCTTCGGCCTTTGCCGCATTGACGGTGGTCGCGGGCAGGGCGATGCCGGCGTCGATGGCGGACTCCGGGGCGCGACGCACCGTGTAGGTGCCGTCCGAGCGAGGAACGACTTCAAGGCCGGAGCCCGAGAGCAGGCGTGCAGCCGCCGCGCGCGGGGTGTAGTCGCCGGTCAGCGCGGGGCTCGTGCGGCCTTCGGTGAGGGCTGGCTCGAACGAGAGGGCGATGCCGGAGGTTACGGCGAAACGCGAGAGGGCGCGGCCGAGCGCGCCCGCCGGAATGTCGTAGCGCTGCGTTCGCTCGGCTTCCAGTGCATGTGCCTGATTGGGTGCGGTGCCATCGGCCGCCTTTGCGCCGGCGCTCGCCAGCAAGGTCGTGCCGACGGCCATCGCGATGAGCGTGCGTTGCAGCGGGGTGTGCCAGGGGCGTGCGGCGCGGGAGCGCGTCGGGCGCACGGGAAGGCGGATGGGCATGTCGAGGATTCCTTTCGCACAGGGCGGAGAGTGACTTTCCTCTGCTTGCCAGCCGAGCCGAAAAAAAGTATCAGGTCAGTCGAAAATATTTTTCAGACGACGGCGCGCGGCGTGATCGAGATCCACCAGCCGCCGAAGTGGCGATTTACCGTGACCGGGTACGTCGAGACGAGCATCGTCAACGTGCGCTCGATATCCGTCACGGGGAACGCGCCGGAGACGCGCAGGCTCGCTACGGCCGGATCGCAGCGCACAGGGCCACGCCGGTAGCGGGCCATGGCGGTGGCGAATTCGGCGAGCGGCGTGTCGTCGGCGAGCAGCAGCCCGCGTGTCCACGCGGTCGCGGCTTCGTCCAGTGGCACGGGGGTGGCCACGCTCGTGTCCGAGAGCCATGTCTGTTGATTGACACTGAGAATGCGAGGCGCGGTGCTCGCCGCCGGTGAGGCCGTCAGATCGAGGCTTCGGGAGGGTGTGATTTGGACAGCGCCCTGCGTGACGGCGACGTAGGTGCGGTTGCCGGCCAGCCTGACCGTGAAGCGCGTGCCCAAAGCTTCGAGCACACCCTGTGCGGTGCCCACGCGTAACGGGCGTGCGACGGGGGCGTTGTCCGGTGCCGTCTGCACGAGGATCTCGCCTTCGCGCAGGCGCAGGAAACGCTGGTGCGCATCGTAGCGAACGTCGAACGCACTGGCGGTGTCGAGCTTGACGAGCGTGCCGTCGGCCAGCCGGACATCGCGTTGCTCGCCCGGTGCCGTACGGTGATCTGCCGTCCACTGTTCGCTCTCGATCGCGCGCCAGGCGCCGTAGCCTGCGGGTGCGATAAGGAGGCAGGCGGCCAGACGCGCCACGAACGCGCGGCGGGCCGGCGAGCGATTGCGCGTGAGAACTGGCATGGACAGCTCGGGCGGCAGTCCCCCGAGACGTTCGAGCAATGCCTGTGCGCGTTTCCACGCGTGGGCGTGTTGCGGGCTCGTGGCTTGCCAGCGCAGACAGGCCTGACGGTCGGCGTCGGTCGCGTCGCCGCTGTGCAGGCGCATGAGCCATTCGGCGGCTTCGTCGAGGATGCTTAGATCAATGCCAGCGTCGATGCCAGCGGTGAAGCCAGCCGGACCGGGGTGCGCAGGGTTCGTCATTTATCGATAGCGCTCAGGTCTGGGACAACTCGTCCGTCAGTGCGTAGGCGAGGCAATGGCGAAACGCCTGCTTCATATAACGCTTGATGGTAATCAGGGACAGGCCGAGTTCCTGCGCGATCTCGTCGTACTTCATGCCGTCGAGCTGGGACAGCAGGAAGGTGCGGCGTACGGCGGCGGGCAGGGTGTCCAGCATGGCGTCGATCTGCTGGAGCGTCTCGAGGATGATGCAGCGTTGCTCGGGAGAGGGGGCGCTTTGCGGCGGGAGTTGTGCGAGCGCCTCCAGCCAGGCCTGTTCAAGCGCCTGTCGGCGGTACCAGTTAACGAGCAGCCCTTTCGCGATCGTACTCAGATAAGCACGGGGTTCCGCGATGCTTACGGACATGCGACCGGCGAGCACGCGCACGAAGGTGTCCTGTGCGAGATCAGCGGCCTGGGCGCTGTTGCCGAGCTTGCGTCGCAGCCAACCGTAGAGCCAGCCGTGATGCTCACTATATAGCGCGCCAATATCTTGCTGCGCGTCCGATCCGCACGATGCCAAACCTTATCCACCGGAGAGATGCCGGTGGCCCCGTTTTATTTGAGAATGATTCGCATTCTAATGTTGTGTAAGACAAGGTCGCAATAGTGACGGCACCGGGTGTGGCGTGCGGTGAACAGATGGCGTCGGGGAGGGATTTGCCGTCTTTTCAAAATAGTTTCACAAAGGGCTTGCGCAGATTGCCGAAGGTGACTAATATTCCGTCTCTCGCAACGACAGCGACGCAGCGAAAGCGGCGAAGCGGTTGAGGCGACGGGCTGGAAAGCCCGGTGGTTAGTGGTTTTGGAGCTTGCGAGTCGCTACGGCGATGAGCGAAGAAAGCGAAAAAAACTGTTGACGACGACGAGAAGCTGGTAGATAAT